>NZ_JBHMIM010000023.1:0-94225 GCF_048060115.1 Micromonospora sp. LOL_023 | reverse complement strand
CCTCCTGATGTGATGTGTGTCGTTGGCCGGGTCCCGCGTACGCGGGACCCGGCCAACACGCGTCCGCAGCTCGGGGCCGGGGTGGTCCCCGTGGTGACGCGCAGGCGGGCGGCTGACGTTGCGTTTTTGTCGGCGGCAGGGTGTACTGTGAGAAGTGGTTAGAACGGGTGTTCGATAAGGGTGCTGCTGCTGGTCGGGTCCGCCGGTCAGCGGACAGGCCCACACTCGGATTCCCGCACTGGCTGCCGGGAGGAGCGATTCGCGGCGCGAGCCCCGGCGGTGTGGCACCGCGGGCCACACACCCCTGGCACCGGACTTTCGCGGGTCCGGAGCCACAAGGCAGGACCGTTGCCCGCCGCCCCCGACCCCCGGGCGGCGGGCAACGGACCCCGCCAGCATCGCCGGTGCGGATGCGGTGTGGGGAAGCATCCGGATCCGCACCGGCGACGCCCCGCCCGACGTCTTCCTCCGTGGGTGGGCACCCAACCAGGTGAAACGCGCGGAGGAGAAGCCATGCCGACCAGCCCGGCCCAGGCACCCACGGTGCCGGCGCACCTGCTGCCCAACCGCACCCCGGCCCAGTTGCTCGCCCTCGCCCGGCACGGGCTGACCGAGGCGGCCGACACCCGCCCGGACGGGCTGCGCTACGCGGCGGCCCACCTGGCCGCCCTGCGCGCCGCCGCGGCGATGCTGGCCGCCCGCGCCCGCCCGGCTCCGACCCGCCGTAACCGGGTCACCAGCGTCTGGGCCCTGCTGCTGATGGTCGCCCCCGAACAGGCCGAGTGGGCCACCTTCTTCGCCACCGGGGCGAGTAAACGGGCCGCCGCCGAAGCCGGCATACCTCGGGTGGTCACCGCTCGGGAGGCCGACGACCTGTTACGCGCCGCCGAGCAGTTCGTCTCCCTGATCGAAGACACCCTCGGTCTGGCCCACCAGCCGACCCTTGACGGACTGGCCGCCTGACCTACCGCACGTGATCCAACCGCACGTCTCCATCATGTGCGATCACCGGACACGACCTCCGTTGCCGTCGGCACCCGTGAGTGCCGACGGCAACGACGCGTGCACCACCACGAACGACGCGTGCACCACCACGAACGACGCGTGCACCACCACGACCAAGAACGCTCGGGGGGAAGACAGAGATGGCGGGACGCCTGGTGGCCGGGACGGCGGCGTTGGCCGCGGTCGCCGCCGGCCTGGTCCGCCCGGCCAGCGCTCTGACCGGCGTCGCCGGCCCGGCGGGCGCACTGGCCGCCGTCGAGTCGACGGAGGCAGCCGGGGCAGCGGCGGTGCCGGGCGTCTCCGGCCTGCCGGAGCAGCCCGGGATCGACCGGGTGCTGCCGGTCCCGGCCGCGTTGACCGGCCTGCTGCCCGGTCGCGGCCTGCGGCGGGGCTCCACCGTCAACGTGCTACCGCACCGGTCGGCCCGGCTCGGCGCCACCTCGCTGCTGCTGGCCCTGCTCGCCGAGGTGTCCCGGGCCGGTCTGTGGTGTGCCGTCGTCGGGGTGCCGGCGCTGGGCGCGGGTGCCGCCGCCGAGCTCGGCATCGCCCTGGACCGGCTGGCCCTGGTGCCGTATCCCGGGCCGGACTGGCCCATGGTGGTCGCCGCGTTGATCGACGGAGTGGACGTGGTGGTCGTCGCGGCACCCGCCGCCGTGACACCGCAGGTGACCGGCCGGCTCGCCGCCCGGGCCCGGCAACGGGGCTGCGTGCTCATGCCCTGCGGCCGCTGGGACACCCCCGACGTCACCCTGCAGGTGGTGCGTGGCCGGTGGGAAGGGCTCGGGTCGGGCCGGGGGCGGCTGCGCCGCCGGGAGATGGTCATCGCCGCCCGGGGCCGAGGCGCGATGAGCCGCCCCCGGGAGGTACGGGTGTGGCTGCCCGGCAGTGGCTCGGCGATGCCCGTCACCCCAGCGGTCACCACCACTACCACCGCTGCCACACCCCGGCGGACCGGCCGCGCTGAGCTGACCCTGGTACGGCGCGGATGAACCATCCGGGGCCGAATCCGGCGCAGCGGAGCCACCGCGACCGGCCCGCCACCCGAGCCATGGTGCTCTGGTGCCCGGACTGGCCGGTGGTCGCCGCCGAGATCGTCGACGGGACACCGGCGACCGATCCAGTGGCTGTCCTGCACGCCAACCGGGTGATCGCCTGCTCCGCGGCGGCCCGGGCCGAGGGTGTCCACCCCGGGCTGCGGCGGCGTGAGGCGCAGAGCCGCTGCGCCCGGTTGATCGTGGTCGACCACGGTCCGGCCCGCGACGCCCGGGCCTTCGAGCCGGTCGTCGCCGCCATCGAACAGATGGTGGCCGGCGTCGAGGTGCTCCGCCCCGGGGCGTGCGCGGTCGCCGCCCGCGGCCCGGCCCGCTACTTCGGCGGCGAGGACCGGGCCGCCGAACAGATCGTCGAACACCTCGCGCAGAGCTGCGAGGTCGAATGCCAGATCGGCGTCGCCGACGGCACCTTCGCCGCCGGACTGGCCGCCCGGGCCGGCCGGATCGTCGCCCCGGGGGGTAGCGCGGAGTTCCTGGCCGAGCTGCCGCTGCGGGTGCTCGGCCGGCCGGAGCTGACCGACCTGCTGCGCCGGCTCGGCCTGCGTACTCTCGGCGACTTCGCCGCGCTGCCGGCCCGCGACGTGCTCGCCCGGTTCGGGCCGGACGCGGCGCTGGCCCACCGGCTGGCGGGCGGCCGCGACGAGCAGCCCTTCACCCCACGCCATCCGCCGCCAGAGCTCGCCGTCACCGCCGACTACGACGATCCGCTCGACCGGGTCGACGTGGCCGCGTTCGCCGCCCGTTCGCTGGCCGAGCAGCTGCACGACCGGCTCGGCGGGCACGGTCTGGCCTGCACCCGGATCGGTATCGAGGCGGTCACCGCCCACGGTCAGGAACTGCACCGCGTCTGGCGGCACGACGGCGTGCTCACCGCCGCCGCGATCGCCGACCGGCTGCGCTGGCAGCTCGACGGCTGGCTGACCGGCGGGGCCGACCGCCGGCCCGGCACCGGCGGCCGGCCGGTGCCCGCCGCGCCGACCGCCGGCATCATCCGGCTGCGGCTGATCCCCGACGGGGTGCTCGCCCGGGCCGCGCTGCAGCCCGGCCTGTGGGGCGAGACTGGCGAAGAAGGTGCCCGTGCCCGCCGGGCGCTCAGCCGGGTACAGGGTCTGCTCGGCCCGGAGTCGGTGGTCACCGCCGTGGCCGGCGGCGGCCGGTCCCCGATCGACCGGTTCCGTCTCGTCCCGTGGGGCGACGAACGGGTGCCGGCCCGGCCCGACGGTCGGCCGTGGCCCGGCCGGCTTCCCGCCCCGGCGCCGGCGATCGTGCTGCCCGTACCGTTGCCGGCCGAGGTGTACGACGCGGCCGGTGAGCCGGTGACGGTCAGCGCCCGGCTGGTGCTCAGCGCCGGCCCGGCCCGGGTCACCGTCGATGCCGCCGCCCCGGTCGACATCACCGGCTGGGCCGGCCCGTGGCCGATCGACGAACGCTGGTGGTCGCCGGCCGAAGCGCACCGCCGGGCCCGGTTCCAGGTCGCCCTCGCCGACGGCACCGCCCTGCTGATCGCCCGCGACGCCGGGCGCTGGGTGGTGGAGGCCATCTATGACTAGCGGGCCGCAGGCGGAGGACCGGTGGCCGGCGATGATCGACCCACCGGTGGTCGACCCGCTCGCGGTCGACGGCGACGGTGGTGACGCGCCGGGCTGGACCCGCAAACGGGCACCGTACACGCCGTCGCCGGAGCGGCCGGTCACACCGGACGGTGGGTCGGGCACGCCGTACGCCGAACTGCACTGTCACAGCAACTTCAGCTTCCTCGACGGGGCCAGCCACCCGGAGGAACTGGTCGAAGAGGCCGTCCGGTTGGGGCTGAGCGCGCTGGCCGTCACCGACCACGACGGCTTCTACGGGGTGGTCCGGTTCGCCGAGGCCGCCGCCGTCCACGGGCTGCCGACGGTGTTCGGCGCCGAGCTGTCCCTCACCGCGCAGACCGCGACCGCCCAGCGGGGCAGGGCCGGTGACCGGCGGGCCGCGCTGCGGGCCGGGGATCCGGATCCGGCCGGGCGGCACCTGTTGGCGTTGGCCCGTGGCCCGGCCGGCTATGCCCGGCTGGCCCGCACCATCTCCCGGGCGCAGCTGCGCGGCGGCGAGAAGGGCCGACCCGACTACGGTGCCCTGGAGCAGGTCGCCGCCGAGCTGCGTGATCACGTACTGGTGCTGACCGGGTGCCGCAAAGGGCCGGTGCCGGCGGCGCTGCGTACCGGCGGGGTGGCCGCCGCCGCCGCGGAGCTGGACCGGCTGGTGGCGCTGTTCGGCGCGGACGGTGTCGCGGTCGAGCTGACCGACCACGGGGATCCGTACGACGGCGACCGCAACGACGCCCTTGCCGAACTGGCCCGCGCCCGAGGGCTGCCGACGGTGGCCACCGGCAACGTGCACTACGCCGCGCCAGCCCGGCACCGGATGGCTACCGTCGTGGCCGCGATCCGGTCCCGGCGCGGCCTGGACGACATCGACGGCTGGCTGCCCGCCGCCGGCACCGCCCACCTGCGGGCCGGTGCCGAGATGGCGGCCCGGTTCGCCGGCTACCCGGGCGCGGTGGCGCGGGCCGCCGCCTACGGTGCCGAGTTGGCCTTCGACCTGCACCTGGTCGCCCCCCGGTTGCCGGACCATCCGGTGCCGGCCGGGCACACCGAGATGAGCTGGCTGCGGGAGCTGACCTGGCGGGGCGCGCTGGAACGGTACGGCCCGCGTGAGGCCCACCCGCAGGCGTACCGGCAACTCGACCACGAGCTCGACATGATCGACAAGCTGGACTTCCCCGGCTACTTCCTGGTCGTGCACGACATCGTGGCGTTCTGCCGTGAGCAGGACATCTACTGCCAGGGGCGGGGGTCGGCGGCCAACTCGGCGGTCTGTTACGCGCTGCGGATCACCAACGTCGACGCGGTCCGCCACCAACTGCTGTTCGAGCGGTTCCTCGCCCCGGAACGCGACGGCCCGCCGGACATCGACGTCGACATCGAATCCGGCCGCCGCGAGGAGGTCATTCAGTACGTCTACCGTCGCTACGGCCGGGAACACGCCGCCCAGGTGGCCAACGTGATCTCGTACCGGCCCCGGTCGGCGGTGCGCGACGTGGCCCGCGCGTTCGGCTTCTCGCCCGGCCAGCAGGACGCCTGGAGCAAGCAGATCGACCACTACGGCGCGGTGGCGGCGGCCGGGGAGGACATCCCGGCGCAGGTGGTGGCGTACGCTGACGAGCTGCAGACCTTCCCCCGGCACCTGGGTGTCCACTCCGGCGGCATGGTGATCTGCGACCGGCCGGTGATCGAGGTCTGCCCGGTGGAGTGGGCCCGGATGCCGGGGCGCACCGTGCTGCAGTGGGACAAGGACGACTGCGCCAGCGCCGGCCTGGTCAAGTTCGATCTGCTCGGGCTGGGCATGCTCACCGCGTTGCACGACGCGCACGACCTGATCGGCTCCGAGCTGGACCTGGGCGCCATGTCGCTGGACGACCCCGAGGTGTACGCGATGCTGTGCCGGGCCGACTCGGTCGGGGTGTTCCAGGTGGAGAGCCGGGCGCAGATGGCCACCCTGCCCCGGCTGAAACCGACCTGCTTCTACGACCTGGTCGTCGAGGTGGCGTTGATCCGGCCCGGCCCGATCCAGGGTGGCTCGGTGCACCCGTACATCCGCCGGCGCAACGGCCAGGAGCCGGTGACCTACCCGCATCCGCTGATGCGCAACGCGCTGGAGAAGACCCTCGGGGTGCCGCTGTTCCAGGAGCAGCTGATGCAGCTGGCGATCGACCTGGCCGGCTTCGACGCCGCCGGTGCCGACCAGCTGCGCCGGGCGATGGGGTCGAAACGGTCGGCGTCTCGGATGGCTGCGATCCGCGACCGGCTGTACGCCGGGATGGCGGGGCGGGGCATCACCGGTGAGCTGGCCGACGACCTCTACCTGAAGCTGTCCGCGTTCGCCAGCTTCGGTTTCCCGGAGAGCCACGCGATGAGCTTCGCCTACCTGGTGTACGCCAGCGCCTGGCTCAAGCGCTACCACCCGGCGCCGTTCCTCGCGGCATTGCTCAATGCCCAGCCGATGGGGTTCTACTCGCCGCAGACCCTGGTCGACGACGCCCGCCGGCACGGGGTGCGGGTGCACCGGCCGGACGTCAACGCCAGCGGCGCGGCGGCCACCCTGGTCGTCGACGCCCGCACCCGGTGGGGTGGCGCGCCGGGGGAGCCGCCGCACCAGTGGGGGATCGGCGGCCCGCAGGTGCGCCTCGGCCTGTCGGCGGTCCGCGGCATCGGTGACGAGCTGGCCGAGCGGATCGAGGCCGAGCGGGCCGGGCACGGGTCGTACCGGGACATGCCGGACCTGGCTCGCCGGGTCGGGCTGACCGCCGCCCAGCTGGAGGCGCTGGCCACCGCCGACGCGTTCGCCTGTTTCGGGTTGACCCGTCGGCAGGCGCTGTGGGGGGCGGGGGCAGCTGCGCAGGAACGCGCCGGCCGGCTGCCCGGGGTCGCCGTCGGGGTCGACGCGCCGACCCTGCCCGGTCTGGACGAGGTCGACGCGTTGATGGCCGACGTGTGGGCCACCGGGCTGTCACCGGACACCCACCCGGTGCGGTTCGTCCGGGACCGGCTGGCCGCCGCCGGGGCGGTGCCGATCGCCGAGCTGGGTCGGGTCGACGCCGGCACCCGGATCCGGGTCGGCGGAATCGTCACCCACCGGCAGCGCCCGGCGACCGCCGGCGGGGTGACGTTCGTGAACCTGGAGGACGAGACCGGGATGCTCAACGTGACCTGCTCACCCGGGCTGTGGCTGCGCTACCGCACGGTGGCCCGGTCCAGCGCCGCCCTGCTGGTGCGGGGCCGGCTGGAGAAGGCCGAAGGGGTGCTCAACCTGGTCGCCGACCGGCTGGACGCGGTGACCAGCCCGGTCAGCCCGTCGTCCCGGGACTTCCGCTGAATACACAGCCGATGCCGCAGATCAGCTCGGCGACGGGTCGGGAACGGACGGGCCGGGTGCCGGGGTGGTGTCGGGGCTCGGAGTCAGCGCGGGCAGTTCGAACGGGTTCCGCTCGGGACAGAGCGGGTAGGTGTGCTCCAGGTTCGGGCCGTACACGGTGAGCCGGTCGCCCATGCGCAGAATGCCCTGCCCGATCCGCAACCGTTCCAGGTCCGTCAAGTCGCACCAGCCGGGGAAGCCGAGGAGGATCGGCTCACCGTTCTCGTCGAAGAGTCGGGCACCCTCCACCAACTGTCCCTGACTGTCGTAGACGTAGACATCCTGTGGAGACGCTGGAGACGGCAACGGGGGACTGAGGTAGACCGCGCCAACGTTCGACTCCGTCACGACGAACGGATCTTCTGCCGCCGGCAGGTAGAACAGTACGAACGTGGCTGACCACAGCACCACCAGGGCGCTGGCCATGGTGGTCACCCGTCGGGGCCATCGGGAGAGTCGCGGTCCACGGCGGCCAAGCCAGACGGAGCCGATCGTCAAGACGGTGAGCACCAGCAACCCGGCCGGAACGCTGCCGCCGGGGGCCGGCAGTGGGCCGACCAGCTCGCCGGAGGCGAGGTACGCGAACAGCGCTGTCGCCAGGTAGCCGCGTAGCACCCACCAGGCGGGGCGCAACGACTGCAGGAACTCGCTGGTCGTGCGATGACCGAGGACCGGCCCGACCCGGTGGTCGACCCGGTCCAGCCGGGCGCGGGTGCGCTGCCAGGCGGCACTGACCCGTCGGCCGATCCCCGGCGGCGCCGGGGGGTCCAGCGCGGCGCTGGAGCGCAGCTCGGCGGCGTACTCCGTCGGTTCGCCTAGCCGGTCCACCAGCGTGCCGTCGCCTTCGGCGAGAACCTCGGCCAGGTGCTCGGGCAGGTCTTCGAGCAGCTCGTCGCGGACCGGAGCCGGCAGGTCGGCCAGGGCGGCCCGGACCTGCTCGACGTAGCGTGAAATCTCCATCTGCGTCGTGGCGTTCACGCCGCCATCCCCCGATCGTCGAGCAGATCATCCATGATCGCCGCGAAGCCGCGCCAGGTCTTGCCGGAGCGGGCCAGCTGGTCTCGGCCAGCGGCGTTGAGCGAGTAGTACTTGCGGTGCGGGCCCTCCTCGGAGGGGACCACGTAGGTGGTGAGCAGGCCGGCCTGGAACAGTCGGCGCAGCGTGCCGTAGACCGAGGCGTCGCCGACCTCCTCCAGGCCCGCGGTGCGCAGTCGCCGCAGGATGTCGTAGCCGTAGCCGTCCTCGCGCTGCAACACCGCCAGCACGGCGAGGTCGAGCACTCCCTTGAGGAGCTGGGTCGTATCCACGCACCGCAGACTACTACGCGATACGCTATACCGTCAAACGCGGGGTAGCGCCGGCGGCGGCAGGCCCAGGGCGGGCCGACCGGGGCCGGGCCGACCCCGGGCCGATAGGCTCGCGCGAGTGGAGCGAACACACCTACCGAGCGGCCCGACGGCCGGTCCGCGTACCGCAGTGGTCTGGTCCGTGCTGCGCCAGGAACTGGCCCGGCACCGGGACCGCCCGCTCACCGTCGTCGACGTCGGCGGCGGCACCGGCGGATTCGCCGTGCCGCTGGCCGAAGCCGGACACCAGGTGACCGTCGTCGACGCCAGCCCCGACGCGTTGGCCGCGCTCACCCGCCGCGCCGCCGAGGCCGGGGTCGCCGAGCAGATCACCGCCGTGCAGGGCGACGGCGACGCGCTCGGCGAGCTGATCGCCCCCGCCAGCATCGACCTGGTGCTGTGCCACGCGGTACTGGAGGTGGTCGACGACCCGGTCCGGGTGGTCGAATCCCTGGCCGCCGCGCTGCGCCCGGGCGGCGCGGCGAGCATCCTGGTCGCCGGCCGGGCCGCCGCCGTCCTCGCCCGCGCGATCAACGGACACCTCGACGTCGCCGCCGCGTTGCTGGCCGACCCGCAGGGCAACGCCGGCGCGCGGGACACGTCGCGCCGCCGATACGACGCCGACAGCGCCGCCGCGCTGGTCACCGCCGCCGGGCTCCAGGTCGAACAGATCCACGGGGTACGCGTACTGGCCGATCTGCTGCCCGCAGCCGTCGCCGAGGGTGCCCCACAGGCGCTGCTCGACCTGGAACTCGCCGCCGCCGCCCAGCCGCCCTACCGGGACCTGGCCACCCAGCTGCACCTGTTCGCCCGGCGCCCGGGCGCATGACCGACGCCGAGGCCCCGGCCACCCGGGCGGACCTGCTCCGCCCGGCCCGCCCCGAGTACGGCGTGGCCAGCCTTGCCGACGTGCTACCGGGCGTACTGACCGCACTCGGGGTGGCGGGTGGCCGTGACGTGCTCGGGCTCGCCGGGCCACTGGCCGGCGTACGGCGGGTCGTCGTGCTGCTCGTCGACGGGCTCGGCTGGCACCAGTTGCCGGCCGCCGGCGACTGCGCCCCGGCGTTGGCCACGCTCGCCGCCGGCCGCTACGCGCGCCGGCTGACCACCGGATTCCCGTCGACCACCCCGACCAGCCTGGTCAGCCTCGGTACCGGTGCCCCGCCGGGAGCGCACGGGGTGCTCGGCTTCCACAGCCGGATCCCCGGCACCGACCGGATGCTGACCCACACCCAATGGACCGACGACCCCGATCCGAGCTGGTGGCAGCCGTTGCCCACCCAACTGGAGCGGGCCGCCGCGGCCGGTGTGACGGTGAGCGTGGTGAGCCGACCCGAGTTCGCCGGCAGCGGGTTGACCGTCGCCGCCAACCGGGGCGGTGTGTTTCTCGGCGCGACAGGAGTCGACGAGCTCGCCGTCGAACTGCTCGCGGCGCTGACCGCCGGCGACGGGCCGACCCTGGTCTCCGGCTACCACCCGGACCTGGACCGGGCCGGGCACGTCTTCGGTGTCGACTCGCCGCAGTGGCGGTCCGCCGCGGCCGAACTCGACCGGCTGTTGGGTCGGCTGGTCGAAGGTCTGCCGCCGGACGCCGCGCTGCTGGTCACCGCCGACCACGGCCAACTGAACGTGCCGGCCGGCCCGGCGTACCGGTTCGACCTGGACGCCGACGCCCGGCTGCGGGCCGGGGTACGCGTGGTCGCCGGGGAGCCGCGGGTGCGTTACCTGCACACCGAGCCGGCGGCGACGGCCGACGTCGTCGCCACCTGGCGGGGGGTACTCGGCCCGGCGGCGGTGGTGGTGGAGCGTGCCGAACTGGTCGAGGCGGGCTGGTTCGGGCCAGTGCCCGCGCAGCACCTGGCCCGCATCGGGGACGTGGTGGTGATCTGTCAGGAGCGGTTCGTGGTCCTGGCGAGCGAGTCGGAGCCGGGCGCGACGAGACTGGTCGGCTTCCACGGTGGGGCTACCGAGGTGGAACTGGCCATCCCGATGCTGCTCGCCGCCCAGTCTTTTGTCTGATTTGATGGATGATCAACCAAAGATCGGCGCAGTTTGGCAATCAGGGGAGAAGGGGGAACGCGGCATACTGGCAACAGGCGGCTACCCTGTTACCAGGTGATGACGTCCGCCGGACGGAAAATCAACCTAGGCGGTCCGTCGTCCGGCTTTCCGACCCGCGAACCCCCTCGTAGACTTGCGGGTAAGCAGCCGGTTGGCTGCCACGGTCCGACCGGGCTGACCAACGCGACCGGGGAGGAGTGCCGTGCCGCTCTCGGAGCACGAGCAGCGGCTGTTCGAGCAGATCGAGCGGTCGCTTGCCGAGGACCCCAAATTCGCCTCGGCCGTGCGCGCCAGCGACCCGCGTTTCCACACGCGGCGTCGCCTGCTCGTCGCTGCCGGTGTGATCATCATTGGCCTTGCCCTGGTCGTCTACGGCACAGTGAGCAAAGTGCCGCCGCTGGGTGTGGCCGGTTTCGTGGTCATGCTCGGTGCGGCGGCGTTCGCCATGCAGTCCCAGCGCAAGTCGAGCACCCCCGACCTGCGGGTGGTGGGTGGGACGGCGCGTCGTCGTACCGGTGGCGGGCGACGGTCGTCGTTGATCAGTCGGCTGGAGGAGCGCTGGCGCCAGCGACCGGAGGGACACCGCTGAGCTGACCAGCGGGGTCCGACTGCCCGGTGATCGCCGCCGGGCAGTTCAGTCATGCCCAGTGCAGGGTCCGGCCCGTTCCGGCTGACTGTCGCTGCGATGCGACGATCCTGAGACACGTGGGCGATTATTCCTGCTCGACCGGCACCGCATGTCGTTTTCGCCGAAAGAAGCCGTGGCTGGCGCACCAGCAGAAAGCCGGATCCACCACGGAGGAAGGCCACGGCCGTCCGGACCGGAAGCCGTGGGAGCCGGTCGGAAAGCTCAGCGACCCAGCCGGTTGGCCAGCAGCCGGCGTGGGCTGAACCGGAGCGCGGTGCCCCGCCAGCGCCCGACGACGTCGAACACCTGGGCGTACCCTTCGGCGACCTGGCTACGCCAGCGCAGCAGCACCGACGGGGGCAGCAACCGGGCCAGTAGGCGGGTGCGCCGGGTCGCCCCGGCCGCCAGCGCGGCCCTGGTGAGCCCGAGGGCGTCCACCAGCGCGTGGCCATGCATCGGCTGTCGGGCATAGCGCGCCCGTTCCTCCGCCTGGCCGAGCAGCCGGACCGCGTCCGCAGCTCCGTCGTGGACCGATCCCGTCGCGATGAGCCGCAGTGCGGTGGCCCGCGGCGTCTCCGACCGGTCCACCGGCACCCGCAGGTCGACCATCGTGTCGACGAGCTCGCTCCACGCCGCGTGCGCGTGTTCCCGGGCCGGACCCACCTCGGCCCCGGTGACCACCACGACCGGCATGGCACCGCCAGCCGCGGAGTCGGCAGCGGTGGCCGGCACCGGCCCCAGGGTGCGGCTCAGCCGGCGACGCCGCACCGCGCCACGGCGCGCCTGCGGCACCGCCAGCAGGGCGATCAACGTCGCGAGACCCGCCAACGCCCACCACAGCCAGGTCGGGCCGGCGGAACCGGCCGATGCCGACCCCGTACCCTCCTGGCCCGGGTCGACGTTGCCCGGTCCGCTCTGCGGCAACGGCGCCGCCGACGGTGCCGCCGACGGCCCGGCCGTCGGCGTCGCAGCCGGGTCGTCGCCCTCCGGCGCGTCCAGATCCGGTGCCCACTCGGAACGCACCGAACCCGGCACGTTCGCCGCCGGAGTCGCATCGAACGGCACCCAGCCGATTCCGCCGAAGTAGACCTCGGTCCAGGCATGCAGGTTCAGGTTGGTCAGCGTGTAGGTGTTCTCCGACCGCCGGGACCCGTTGGCGAAGCCGAACGCCACCCGCGCCGGGATGTCCGCCTCGCGTACCAGCCAGGCCATCGCCGCGGCGTACTGCTGGCAGAACCCGACCTTGTTGTCGAGGAAGTTGACGATGTCCTGGCTGGCCGTACCGCCCTCGGTGGCCAGGCTGTAGGTGAAGCCGTTGGACCGGGAGAAGTGGTTGTAGATCGCCCGGACCCGGTCGTAGTCGCTGTCGGCGCCGGCGGTCAACTCCGTCACCAGCGCGGACACCTCCGGTACCGCCGGCACCGCGGTGGCCCGCTGCCGCAGGTCGTCGTCGGTTGGCAACGGCTGCGAGCGGCGCAGCGCGCCCGGGGTGTACGAGGAACGGACGTACTCGAAGTCGTAGGTCATCCCGCGGGCGCGGGACCGGCCGGAAAACACGATCTGCGCGGTGCGGTCGTACGCCCAGGTGTCGTCCACGTCGTCCATCCGCACCGGTACGGCGTACGTGGGCAGCAACGCCATGTTGAAGTTGCCGAGGACCTCGACGGTCGCCTGGTACGGCTCGTGGGTGACCCCGGTGCTACGGATCTCCGGATCCTCCCGGGGATCGGGCAGCGCCCGGACCGATGCCGGCCGCCCACTCGGCGGACGGTTGGCGAAACCCTCCTCGCTGATCTCATCGGCGACACCGATCCGTAGGTACGCCGGATTCGGGTCGTCGGTGGTCACCCGGAGCATCTCGGTGACCTCGCTCTGGTTGAGCTGGCCGCTCAACGCGGCGAAGAGGTTCACCTGCCCGGGACCGGTGCCCAACCCGTTTCCGCCCACCCCGGCCCTGCCCAGGTTGCTGAGCAGACCCGACGTCATCCCGGGGATCGCCAGCGGGATCAGCACCGCCACCGCCACCCCGGCCAGCGCCAACCGGCGACCCGCGGCGGCCAGCGGTGACGGCTCCCACACGTCCACGTCGCGGCCGTCGCCGGTGAACCGGCGGCCGAACCGGCGCACCCGGTCGACGTTGTCGGCCATCAGCAGCCACAGGTAGCCGACCGCGCCGATGATGAACGGGACCGCCGGGACGCCGTCGACGTAGATCGCCACCGGCACCGAGTAGATGGCGAGCATCGGCAGGCCGGCCAGCGCCGGACGACGCAGCGTGACAGTCAGTACGTCGATGACGACCGCGACCGAGCCGATGCCCAGCACGGTGATGAACAGCAGCGCGTCGCCGTCGGGCACCGGCACGCCGTAGGCGTGTACGTCCTGTGCGGACTGGGCGAACAGGCTGCCGAAGTGGTTGATCGTCGCCGGGGTCGGCAGGACCGCGAACAGCTCGTCGCCACTGGGGAACATCCAGGTCAGTGCGAGCAGCAAGGCGCCGATCATGGCTATCGGATGCAGCCAGCCAGGTGCCCGCAACGTGCGGACCAGCATCCCGGCACCACCGATCAGGATCACGGCGATGGCGCACTGCACCAGCCAGGTCCAGCTCTCGAAGATGGTGGCCATCGGCGCGGCGGCCATCAGGCTGGCCGCCGCCGCGATGAGCCCGAGATGCCTGCGGGTGGTCACTTCATACCTCCGGCTACCGTCTCCGCCGACGCGGCCCGCCAGGCGAACCCCTGCGAACCCCGGCCCAGCTGCGGCCAGAGCGACGGCAACTGGTCGCCGTGGTTGACTCCGATCACCCGCCAGCCGCTCTGCAGCAGGGACAACGCCGCCGTGGCGTGCGCCTGGTCGGCCGCCGCCCGCTGCGCCGGTTCCAGGGTCGTCCAGGTCGAGGTGTCGATCAGCAGCCCGACGCAGGTCGACCGGTTGCCTCGCAGACCGGCCAGTAGCTCCGCCTCGGGCAGGGTCAACGCCCCGAACAGCGCCACCACCAGTGAACCGTCCGAGCGGCGGCGAACCTGCTCGACCAGGGTGGCGACCTCACTGCGCTGACCGGAGGTGACGTCGGCGAGCTGGTCGAGCAACAGCCCGTCACCGTCCGCCTCGGTCGCGTCGAGGTCGACGCCGGTGTCGGTGACCAGCCGCAGCCGGTATCCGTTGGCCCGGAAGTGCACGGCGATGCTCGCCGCCGCCGCTACCGCCCATTCGAAACTCGCCGTCGGACCTTCACCGTGGTGGGCGTACGCCCGGGTGTCGAGCACGACGGTGGCCCGGCTCTCCCACGGCTGCTCCTCGCGGCGCACCATCAGCTCGCCGGTGCGTGCGGTCGACTTCCAGTGCACCCGGCGCAGGTCGTCGCCGCGCCGGTACTCGCGGGTGGCGGAGTCGTCCTCGCCGTGCACCGCCACCGAACGCGCCCGGCTGTCGCCGGAACCGGCGTACTCACCGGCCAGCCGGACCGAGGGCAGCGCCGTGACCGGTGGGATCACCGTCAGCTGGTCGACACTGGGGAAGGACCGGGCCAGTTCGCACAGCCCGAACGGATCGGTCATCCGGACCACCAACGGTCCGACCTCGTAGCGGCCCCGGACGTCCGCCCGCACCGTGTACGCCACCGAACTCGCCTGTTGGGCGCCGAGCCGTTCCAGCACCACCCGGGGCCGACTGCCCAGGGCGTACGGCAGGCGGTCCTCCAGCAGCAGGGTGCCGGTCGGCAGCCGGGACAGGTTCTGCAGCCGCAGCACCACCCGGGCGTTCGCGCCCGCCGGCACCCGGTGCGGTTCGAGCGTGCGGGTGCAGGCCAGTTTGTAGCGACTACGGCCCACGTAGGCGGCGGCCAGCAGCGGTAGCACCGCGAGCAGGATCGCCACCCGCAGCAGGTCCTTCTCGCCGAGGATCAGCGCCGACACGACCGCCGCCGCACCGGCCGCCAGGAACGAGCGGCCGCGGGTGGTCAGGCCGCGCAGCGCCGTACGCATCAGCTCAGCGCCCCCGTGCGTCGAAGGGAGCCGCTGCGGCGTCCATGCCGAACTGCCGGGGGTCCTGCGCCGCGACGGTCGGTCGCTGCCGCTCGTGCGGCAACGGCAGCCGGTGCACCAGCTCCGCGATGATCGCGTCGGTGGTACGGCGGGCCAGCTGCGCCTCGGCAGTCGGGATCAGTCGGTGGGCCAGCACCGGCACGGCGAGCGCCTGCAGGTCGTCGGGCAGGACGTAGTCCCGGCCCTCCAACGCGGCTACCGCGCGGGCGGTACGCAGCAGCTGCAAGGTCGACCGGGGTGATGCGCCCAGCCGCAGATCGGGTGCCTCCCGGGTCGCGGTGACCAGATCCACCGCGTACTGCTTGACCGGATCGGCGACGTGCACCTCCCGGACGGTCGCGATCAGCTGGCGTACCCCGGCCGCGTCGGAGACCGGCCGCAGCAGGTGGATCGGGTCCGCCGCGCCGTGCCCGTCGAGCATGGCCAGCTCGGCACTCGGGTCGGGATAGCCCATCGCGATGCGGGCGGTGAACCGGTCCCGCTGCGCCTCCGGCAGCGGGTAGGTGCCCTCCATCTCGATCGGGTTCTGGGTGGCGATCACCATGAACGGGGTACGTAGTTCGTACGTGGTGCCGTCGACGGTGACCTGCCGCTCCTCCATACACTCCAGCAACGCGGCCTGGGTCTTCGGCGACGCGCGGTTGATCTCGTCGCCGACCACCAGGTTGGCGAAGACGGCACCCGGCTTGAACTCGAAGTCGTGGGTATCCTGGTTGTAGACGCTGACGCCGGTCACGTCGCTGGGCAGCAGATCCGGGGTGAACTGGATCCGGCGCACCGAGCAGTCGATCGACCTGGCCAGCGCCTTGGCCAGCTTGGTCTTGCCGACGCCGGGAACGTCCTCGATCAGTAGATGTCCCTCGGCGAGCAGGACGGCGAGCGCCAGCCGGATAGTGGCGGTTTTGCCCTCGATGACCTGTTCGATGTTGGCCACGATCGCGGCGGTCACGGCGCGGAACTCGTCAGGGGGCATCGGGGCACCCAGATCGTCCCAGGTGTCTTGGGTCACGACCCTCCTCCTCGTCGTACGGCATGCGGGTGCCGGTCGGTCCGGCACCTTGCCGTCAGCAGGTGAGGGGACCGTGGCCACCAGACGCAGCGACCCCACACGTCTCTCAGGCTATCCATTCTTTTCTCGTCCGCCATCCGCAGGTCGTCCCTGCTTCCCCCCGTCGCGCCACCCGCAGGATCCTCCTACTGGAGTACGAGTCGGCGAACGCCCCGGTTCAAGCGACTTTCGACACCGGCGGACATGGACCGGTCATCGGCGGGTAGGCAGCGTTGGCGCGCCCTACCGACCGGGCCGGAAGGGACGTTCGGGGGCAGCCGGCACGGATCCCCCGGACGATTCGAAACGACGCGCTACGGGGCGTGGACGGCAACGGCACCCGATCCGCGCGGGGGTGGGCGCCGGTAGCAGTTCCTAGCCAGGGAAGGGGGTCGAATGTCCACGGCCGGCTACGTCGGGATCGTGATAGTCATCTGGGCCGTCTCCGGCATCGCCGCGGCGGCGGTGTTCATGGGGCGACGCGGTCGACGTGCCTGGTACTGGTATCTGCTCGGGGCCGTGCTCGGGCTGCTCTTCGTCCCGATCGCGATGGAGCGTGGCAACCGACCGACGAGCTCCCTGGAGAGCCGCCCCGGCCCCGACCCCGCAACGAGAGCCGGTCCGGTCCGGCCCGGCGACGGACACGGCCCCAAGGTGCTGATCGGCGTCGATGGCTCGCCGGACTCCGACCGGGCGTTGCGGACCATGCGCGACGTCCTTGGCGGCCACGCTGGCGAGCTGATCCTGGCGACCGTCGTCGACGTGGCAGCGCAGGTCAAGGCCGACGAACGAACCGACGAGGAGGCCGAGCAACTGGCGCGGGCCCGCGAACTGCTCAGCGACCGGGCCGCCGGACTGGCCGCCGACCGGCCGGCCGCGCCGACCGGCACGGAGATCCTCACCGGCCAGCCGGCCCGGGCGTTGCTCGATGTCGCGCGGTCCCGTGACGTCGACATGATCGTGATCGGTCGCCGAGGCAGCGGCCTGTCCCACCGACTGCTCGGCAGCGTCGCCGACCAGTTGGTACGCGACGCCACCCGACCTGTGCTGCTCGCCGCCGCCGAGGATGCCTGAGATGGGCCGCCGGGTAGCTGCCGCCGACGCCGTCCGGCGGTGTCGGGTCGGCGGGGGTGCCCGTTGACGATGGTCGCGGTGCTGGTCCTGCTGACCGCACTCGCCGGCACCGTACCGCTGCTCACCCGCCTGCTCGGCCGGGACGCTGGCTATCCACTGGCCGCCGGCTATCTGATCGGCTGCGCCCTGCTCGCCTCCCGGCTACCGGTGGTGCTGGACAACGGCGCGGTCGGGGTCTCCGTACCGTGGCTGCCGTCGCCGGACGTGGCCTTCGCGTTGCGGATGGACGGCCTGGCCATGGTCTTCGGGCTGCTCGTTCTCGGCGTCGGCACGTTGATCATGATGTACTGCCCGCGTTACCTCACCGTGGGCGGCCGCTGCACCGGCCTATACACCCTGCTGACCCTGTTCACCGTGTCGATGCTCGGCCTGGTCTTCGCCGCCGATCTGCTGCTGCTGTTCCTGTTCTGGGAGCTGACCACGGTCTGCTCGTTCTTCCTGATCGGCCTGGCCAGCCCGGCGGCGGCCCGACCCGCCACCCGGGCGTTGCTGGTCACCGCAGGCGGTGGCCTGGCCCTGTTGGCCGCGGTCGTCGTGCTCATCGTGACCCTGGGCACCAGCGATCTGACCACGATCCTCGCCTACCCGGACCGGCTGCTCGCCTCGCCGGCGGCCTGGGCGGTCGGCGGGCTGATCATCGTGGCGGCGTTCACCAAGTCGGCGCAGTTCCCGTTCCACTTCTGGCTGCCCAGCGCGATGGTGGCAATCACCCCGGTGAGCGCGTACCTGCATGCGGCGACCATGGTGAAGGCCGGCATCTATCTGCTGATCCGGTTCTCCCCGATCTACGCCGACCAGGTCGCCTGGACCCTCGTGCTGGTCCTCGGCGGGCTGGGCACCGCGGTGCTGGGCGCGTTCCTGGCACTGCGCCAGCACGACCTCAAGGCGATGCTGGCGTACTCCACCGTCAGCCAACTCGGCCTGCTGGTCGGGGTGATCGGGGTCGGCACGCCGGCCGCGCTGGCTGCGGCCGTGCTGCACACCGTGGCCCACGCGTTGTTCAAGGCCACCCTGTTCATGCTGGTCGGCATCATCGACCGGGAAGCCGGCAGCCGCGACCTCCGCGAGCTGTCCGGGCTGCGCCGGGTGATGCCGGTGACCGCCACCTTGACCGGCCTGGCGGCGATGTCGATGGCGGGGCTGCCGCCGCTGCTCGGCTTCGTCAGCAAGGAAGCCATCTTCGACGCGTTGATCAAGACCGGGGTGGAGCCGTGGCTGAGCCCGACCGCGGAGTTCCTGGCCGTGTCGGCGTCGGCGCTCACCTTCGCGTACGGCGCCCGCATCGTCTACGAGACGTTCGCCGGACCGACCCGCCAGCCCAACCTGTACGAGCCGGCGCTGGCATTTCTCACCCCGGCCGCGATCGCCGCGCTGCTGAGCCTGCTCCTCGGTCCCGGCGCCGCGCTACTCGGGCCGCTGATCGACCAGGCGACCGAGGATGCGTCCCCCGGTGGTGACCCGCCCTACGTGGCGTTCTGGCACGGCTTCACCCCGGCGCTGGCCCTGTCGGCGCTCGCCGTGGGGCTGGGCTTGGCGCTCTTCGCCGCCCGGTCGCGGGTCGACGGCATCGTGCAGGCAGTCCAGTTGCCGCCCGCCGGGGCCGCGACGTTCGACCGCTGCTACGGCGCACTACTGCGGTTCGGGCAGCTCATCGGCCGACCCACCCGATACAACTCGCCCGGTGCCCATCTGTTCCGACCGGTCCTGCTGCTGGTACTGCTCGGCGCGGCCGGTACCCACCTCCTCGGCCCGGCGCCCCCGTGGCCGGCGGCCGCCGCCTCCGCCGGTGACTGGCCGCTGCTGGTGCTGCTGGCGGTGGCACTCGGCGGGATCGTGCTGGCCCGTTCGGCGCTCGCCTCGGTCGCGTTGCTGGGCCTGGTCGGGCTGCTGGTCGCCACCTGGTTCCTGCTCGCCGGCGCGCCGGACGTCGCGCTGACCCTGATGCTGGTCGAGGTGCTGACCGCCGTCGTCGGCATGCTGGTGCTGCGCCGGTTGCCGGCCCGGCTGCCCGGTGCCGGACGTCAGCCGGTCAGCTACCTCGCCGCCGCGCTCGCGGTGGCCGCAGGCGTCGTCGCGGTGGCGGCCACCGTCGGACTCACCGGACGCCGGGAGTTGTCCACCGCCGGTGACTACTTCCTGCGCGAGGCCGAGCCGCAGACCGGCGGCAGCAACGTCGTCAACGTGATCCTGGTCGACTTCCGGGCGTTCGACACGCTCGGCGAGGCGACCGTGCTGGTCGCTGTCGCGCTGGGGCTGGTCGGGCTGTTCCGGCCCGCCCCGGTGCGGGCCGGGGCCACCGGGGCGCCGGCCCCGGACGTCGGCGAGCGGGCAACCCCCGACCCGGTGCTGTGGTTCGCACACCGGCTGCTCGCGCCGGTGATGCTGGTCGTGTCGGCGTACCTGTTCCTGCGTGGGCACGACGAGCCCGGCGGCGGTTTCATCGCCGCCCTGGTCGCCGGGGCCGCGATGGGGCTGGGACAGTTGGCGTACGGCGGCGGGCGACGGTCGGTGCTGAGCCGGCTGCGGCCCCGGCCGCTGCTGGCGTCCGGTCTGCTGGTCTGCCTCGGCGTCGGCCTGTCCGCGCTGGTGCTGGGCGAGCCGTTCCTCACCCCGCGGTACGAGCCGAAGGCCGCGCTGCTCGGGTTCTTCCTGTCGCCGGTGACCATCTTCGACGCCGGGATCTACCTGATGGTGCTGGGTCTGATCGTGGCGGCGGTGGGTCGGCTCGGCGCGTCCGACGTGCGGCCCACCGACGGCGAGGAGACGACCGGCGAGGCCGGCCCGGATGCCGAGGGCCGCGCGCGCGGCACCGAGGAGGTGCCGGTCCGATGATCGTCGCGTTGGTGATCGGGTTGCTCACTGCGGCCGGCGTCTACCTGATCCTGCACCGTGGCCTGATCCGGGTGATCATCGGCTTCGTGCTGCTCGGGCACGCGGTCAACGTACTGCTGCTCGCCTCGGGCGGGCTGTGGCGGCGTGAACCGCCGCTGGGGGGGACGGATCTGGACGCCGCCGCGGACCCGCTGCCGCAGGCCTTCGCGCTCACCGCGATCGTGATCACCTTCGGCATCACCCTCTATCTGCTCGCGCTCGCGCTGGCTGGGCCACGTGACGCCGAGCGGCCCGACCTCGAACTGGGTGAGCCGGGCCCAGGCCACGGCGGTCGGCCTTCGCCCACCGCCGGGCCGGACCAGCCGCCCGCCACCGAGCAGTCTCGGCCGGAGCCGGTGCTGACCGAGCCGCGTTCGTTCGACGAGGAGTCCCGTTGACACCCGGACTCGTGTTGCCGATCGCGCTGCCGATGGTGGTCGCCGGACTGTTGCTGGCGACGCCGGCGCGTCTGGTGACGCTGCACCGGGTGGCGTGGCTCGCGACCAACGCCGCCGTCATGGCGTACGGCGGCTGGCTGCTGGCGGTGACCCGCGACGGCGAGGTGCTGGCGTCTCGGGTCGGCGGTTGGCCGGCGGGCATCGCGATCAGCCTGGCCGCCGACGCGTTCAGCGCACTGATGATCACCGTCGTCGCGCTGGTCACGTTGGCGTGCGGGGTGTTCGCCATCGGATCCGCCGACGACCGGCGCCCCTACTTCGTGCCGCTGGCGCTGGTGATGAGCGCGGGCGCCTACGGGGCGTTCCTGACCGCGGACCTGTTCAACCTGTTCGTGATGATCGAGGTCATGCTGGTCCCGTCGTACGTGCTGCTGACCACCGGCGGCGGGCGGGACCGGATCACCGCAGGGCGGGTGTACGTCACGGTCAACCTGCTCGCCTCCACGGTCTTCCTCGCCGGGGTCGGACTGGTCTACGCCGTGGCCGGCACGGTGGATCTGGCCGGACTGGCCGGTGCGGCGACCGCATCCCCGGCGTTGGCGTTCGCCGGCGCGGTGGTGCTGCTCGCGCTCGGTCTCAAGACGGCGGTGGTGCCGCTGCACGGGTGGCTGCCGCGGAGCTACCCGCACGCCCCACCGGTGGTCACCGCGTTGTTCTCCGGCATCCTCACCAAGGTCGGCGTGTACGCGATCATGCGGATCGTCGCGGTCGTCTACGACGGCGCGGCGGACTACCGCTGGATCATCGGGCTGGCGGCCGCCGCGACGATGGTGATCGGCGTGCTGGGCGCCCTCGGCGAGACCGCGATGCGGTCGGTGCTGGCGTTCCACGCGGTCAGCCAGATCGGCTACATCCTGATCGGACTGGCGCTGTTCAGCCCGACCGCCCTCACCGCGGCGATCTTCTTCCTGGTGCAGTACATCGTGGTCAAGGCGGCGTTGTTCCTCTGCGCCGGGGCGGTGGTGGTCGGGTACGGCACCGACCGGCTGGA
Source organism: Micromonospora sp. LOL_023 (assembly GCF_048060115.1). Taxonomy (NCBI): domain Bacteria; kingdom Bacillati; phylum Actinomycetota; class Actinomycetes; order Micromonosporales; family Micromonosporaceae; genus Micromonospora; species Micromonospora sp. LOL_023. Next base: position 72,632 of record NZ_JBHMIM010000023.1, on the reverse strand, counting down.
CCGCCTCGGCGGGCTCGCCGCCGCACACCGGCTGCTCGCGCTGGCGTTCATCGGCGCCGCGCTGTCGTTGGCCGGCATGCCGCCCTTCTCCGGTTTCCTGGCCAAGTTCCTGCTGCTGCGGGCGGCGGCCACCGAAGGCGACTACCTGATCTTCGCGGTCGCGGTGCTCGTCAGCCTGGGCACCCTCATCTCGATGATCAAGATCTGGGACCTGGCCTTCTGGGGCGAGCCACCCGAGGGACAGGGCGACGAGGCGGACCACGGCGACCAACCCGGTCAGGCCGTGCTGGCTGGCGCCGTGCGGGCGAAGAAGCCGGCCGGGACGGGTGTCCCGGCCGGCACCGGGGCCGTCCGCGCGCCCCAGAACCGCCGGGGGCCCCGGATCGGTGCCGGCATGACGGTGCCGGCGTTGCTGCTGACCGTGCTCACCCTGCTGCTCGGCCCGGCCGCCACGCCGCTGCTGGACCTGGCCGCCGGCGCCGCCGCCGGACTGGTCGATCCGAGCGCGTACGTGGCGGCGGTGACCGGCCGATGACCAGGGCAGGGTCTGTGGGTGCCGGGCGCAGGGGCGACTGGCGCCGCCTGCCGGAGCGGGCGGTGCGGCGGATCGCGCGGGTGGTTCGCTTCGTGGCGTACTTCGGCTTTCGGCTGGTGGTCGCCAACCTCGTGGTGGCCCGGGAGATCGTCACCCCGGGTAGTGGTCTGTCACCGGGGATCGTCGAGTTCCGGTTGCGGACCCGGACCCGCACCGAGGTGGTGCTGATGGCGCTGGCGGTCGGGTTGACCCCGGGCACCCTGACCGTCGCGATCCGTCAACAACCACCGACGCTGTTCGTCCACGGCATGCACGCCGAGGACCCGCAGACCTTCCGTGCCGAACTCGCCCGTCTGCAGGACCGGCTGCTGCCGGCGGTACGCCCGGTGGATCTCCGTCCGGACGGCGAGCCGCCCGGTCAGCCAGCCCAGCCGGAGGAGGCTGAAGGATCATGAGCGCACTCGACCCGCTGCTCGCCGTACTCTCGGCGGCGATGCTGGCCGCGATCATCCGGCTGGTCGTCGGACCGACCGACGCGGACCGGGCCGCCGCCCTCGACTTCGGCTTCTTCGTCTTCATCGCCGGAGTCGCGGTGCTGGCGGCACGGCTGGACATCGCCGCGCTGCTGGACATCGTGCTGACCGCGACCCTGGTCGGGTTCCTGGCCACCGTCGCCCTCGCCCGGCTGGTGGAAGGCCGCAGCCGGTGACCGGCCAGACCGTGCTCGCCGGGGTGTTGCTGGGTGCCGGAACCCTGCTGATCGGGATCACCGCCGTCGGTCTGCTGCGGCTGCCGGACATCTACAACCGGATGAACGCGGTGGCGAAGGCGGCCAGCCTGGGACTGATCCTCATCCTGCTCGGCGTGCTGGTCCTGCTGCCGAGCCCGCGTACGGCGGTCGTCGTGACCCTGGCCATCCTGCTGCAGTTGGTGACGGCCCCGGTCGGCGGCTACGCCTTGGCCCGGGCCGCGTACCGGTCCGGCACCCCGATGGCGGCGGAGAGCCGGTTCGACGCGCTGGCCGACGCCGCGCCGGCCGATGCCCACCGTGACGACTCCGGCCCGGTCGACTCCGGCCCGGCCGGTGCGCCGACGCCCGCCGGGGACGCCACACCCAGCGGTCGGCCGCGACAGCGGTGACGCCCGGCCATCGGGAGAGTTGCGATCCGGGGTAGACTCCCGGTATGGCCGGCACTTTCCTGCTCCTTCTCCGGCCGTGCTGACCCACCCGGTGGCCTGACTACTGACGACGGCCGCCGCCGCTGGCGGCAGCACGGCGACCCCCTCCTGCGTGAGGGGTTTTTTCATGCCCGGATTCGTTCCCGGCTCCCGAACCGACAGATCACAGCCCACGACCGATACCTGAGGTGGCGACCGACGATGAGCGAGGCAGTCGAGACCGTGGCGGACACCCCTGCCTTCCGTTACACCGCCGCGATGGCCGGCGAGATCGAGCGACGCTGGCAGCGACGGTGGGAACAGGAGAGGACCTTCCACGCGCCCAACCCGGCCGGGCCGCTGGCCGACCCGGACCACCCCCGGTCCGGCGCCGACAAGCTCTTCCTGCTGGACATGTTTCCGTACCCGTCCGGTGCCGGGCTGCACGTCGGCCACCCGCTGGGCTTCATCGGCACCGACTGCTACGGCCGGTACCAGCGGATGGCCGGGCGCAACGTGCTGCACGCGATGGGCTTCGACGCCTTCGGCCTGCCCGCCGAGCAGTACGCGGTGCAGACCGGCCAGCACCCGCGTACCACCACCGAGGCCAACATCGAGCGGTACCGGGCGCAGCTGCGGATGCTGGGACTGGCCCACGACGACCGCCGCTCGGTGGCCACCACCGACGTCGGGTTCTACCGCTGGACGCAGTGGATCTTCCTGCAGGTCTTCAACTCCTGGTACGACCCGACCGTGGGCAAGGCCCGACCGGTCACCGAACTGATCGCCGCGTACGAGAGCGGCCAACGGCCCACTCCGGACGGCCGGGCCTGGTCGGAGCTGACCGAGCGGGAACGCCGCGAGGTGGTCGACGGCCACCGCCTGGCGTACGTCTCCGAGGCCCCGGTCAACTGGTGTCCGGGACTGGGCACCGTGCTGGCCAACGAGGAGATCACCGCCGACGGTCGGTCCGAGCGCGGCAACTTCCCGGTCTTCAAGCGCAACCTGCGGCAGTGGATGATGCGGATCACCACGTACGCCGACCGGCTGCTGGACGACCTGGACCTGCTGGACTGGCCCGAGCCGATCAAGCTGATGCAGCGCAACTGGATCGGCCGGTCCACCGGTGCGCACATCACCTTCCCGACCGCCGTCGCGCCGATCGAGGTCTTCACCACCCGGCCGGACACCGTGTTCGGTGCCACCTACATGGTGCTGGCCCCCGAGCACACCCTGGTCGACGACCTGGTGCCGGCGGCCTGGCCGGCGGAGGTCCGGCCGGCGTGGACCGGCGGGCACGCCACCCCCCGGGAAGCGGTCGAGGCGTACCGCAAGCAGGCCGCCGGCCGCACCGACGCCGAACGGCAGGCCGACAGCCGGGAGAAGTCCGGCGTCTTCGTCGGCGCGTTCGCCACCAACCCGGTCAACGGCGCGCGACTGCCGATCTTCATCGCCGACTACGTGCTGGCCGGCTACGGCACCGGGGCGATCATGGCGGTGCCGGCCCAGGACGAGCGGGACTGGGACTTCGCCGAGATGTTCGATCTGCCGATCGTGCGGACCGTGACCCCGCCGGAGGGCTTCGCCGGCAAGGCGTACACCGGTGACGGGCCGGCGACCAACAGCGACTTCCTGGACGGACTGGGCCTGGCCGAGGCCAAGGAACGGATCATCGCCTGGCTGGAGGCCGGCGGCCACGGTCGGGGCGCGGTCACCTACCGGCTGCGGGACTGGCTGTTCAGCCGGCAGCGGTACTGGGGCGAGCCGTTCCCGATCGTCTACGACTCCACCGGGCTGCCGATCGCACTGCCGGAGCGGATGCTGCCGCTGGAGCTGCCCGAGGTCGACGACTTCTCGCCGCGTACCTTCGCCGCCGACGACGCGCAGAGCAACCCGGAGACGCCGCTGTCGCGGGCCACCGACTGGGTCGAGGTGGAGCTGGACCTGACCGGGGTGCCGGGGGCACCGACCGGTCCCCGCCGCTACCGCCGGGAGACCAACACCATGCCGCAGTGGGCCGGCTCCTGCTGGTACGAGCTGCGCTACGCCGACCCGACCAACAACGACGCCTTCGTCGACCCGGCCAACGAACGGTACTGGATGGGCCCGACCGGGCCGGACGACAGCGGCGGCGTCGACCTGTACGTCGGTGGGGTGGAGCACGCCGTGCTGCACCTGCTGTACGCCCGGTTCTGGCACAAGGTGCTGTTCGACCTGGGGCACGTGTCCAGCGTCGAGCCGTTCCGTCGGCTGTTCAACCAGGGCTACATCCAGGCGTACGCGTACACCGACGCGCGGGGCGCGTACGTGAACGCGGCCGAGGTGACCGAGCGCGACGGCGGCTGGTTCCACGGCGACGTCGAGGTCGACCGCGAGTACGGCAAGATGGGCAAGAGCCTACGCAACGTGGTCACCCCGGACGAGATGTGCGAGGCGTACGGTGCCGACACCTTCCGGGTGTACGAGATGTCGATGGGCCCGCTGGAGGTCTCCCGACCCTGGGAGACCCGGGCGGTGGTCGGCTCGTACCGGTTCCTGCAGCGGGTGTGGCGGGCGCTGGTCGACGAGCAGTCCGGGGCGTCGCGGGTGGTCGACGAGCCGGCCGGCGACGAGCTGCGCCGGCTGCTGCACCGGATGATCGACGGGGTCCGGGGCGACCTGGACAACCTGCGGTTCAACACGGCGATCGCGAAGCTGATCGAGCTGACCAACGCGCTGACCCGGCTGCCGGCGACGCCACGCGAGGTGGCCGAGCCGCTGGTGCTGATGCTGGCGCCGTTCGCGCCGCACGTGGCGGAGGAGCTGTGGCAGCGGCTGGGAAACGCGGCTTCGCTGACCTACGTGGACTTCCCGGCAGCCGACCCGGCGCTGCTGCGGGCCGCCTCGGTGACCTACCCGGTACAGGTCGCCGGCAAGGTCCGCGGTCGCGTCGAAGTGCCGGCCGAGGCCTCCGAGGAGCAGGTACGGGCCGCCGCGCTGGCGGCGGTGGCCGAGCACCTGGCCGGTCGTGAGCCGCGCAAGGTGATCGTGGTACCCGGCCGGATGGTCAGCGTCGTGCCCTGACACAGAGCTGCCCTGACCCTGACGTGGACCCGGAGGAATCCCTTCGGGTCCGCGTCGTCGCTGGTCAACGAATCTGGGTGGTCGGGACACTGTGCGTCGTACCGATCGCCGGCGTCGGCGATGACCTGGCGGTGTTCGAGCGACCGCTGAGTCAGAGCCTTGCTGAGATGGGTCAGGCTGGCGCCGACGTCGCCGAGCCGGTCGAGCACGTCCCGGAGCGGTCGCCGTCGCGGCGCACGATCACGTGGGCCGGACCTATCACCTGGTCGGTCAAACGTGACTACTCCGCTGCGGCCGCCTCACACTCATGAGGTTGCGGCCCGGCGGCACTCGATCGCACCGCGCGGCGCCAGCGCAGCAGCAGCGCGACGGTGGCGATCAGCCCTAGTCCGGCGGGTGCGGCGGCGAGCAGATTGACCTCACCGGGCGCGACGACCGCGGCACCCAGCACCGCGTACCCGATCGCGGTCGGCGCCGATGCGAGCACACTGCCGACCAGGAACGGTGCCAGCCGGGCGCCGGTGGTGCCGTAGCCGTAGCTGGTCATGCCGAATCCGCTGATCGGCAGCAGCCGGACCATGATCACGCCGAGCACGCTCTGGGTGGCGAACCACTGGTCCAGGCGGGCCAGTCGTTGCCGGGTGCGGCCGGTCCGCCCGGCAAAACTGGTCGGTGGCGCCGCCGAGGTCCGACTGGCGACGAACTCGCGGCCGAGCCAGCGGCCGACGCCGAACCCGATCAGCGCCGCCAGCGTCGCCGCGGCGAGGCTGTAGCTGGCACCTGCCACTGGGCCGAAGAGCGCACCCCAGGTCAGCGTGATGAACGTCCGGGGCACCAGCGCGGTCAACAGCACCGCACCGACCACCACGGCGAGCACCGGCGCGGCCGGTCCGAGTCGGTCCGGTAGGGCGGAAACGGCGGCCAGGTCGGGCCGGGGGGCGAGCAGCACCAGCAAGCCGCAGCCGGCGATCAGGGCGAGCAGGGCGACGAAGCGGATCACCGCAGGCTCGCGCAGCGCCGTGCGGAGCCGGCTCATGCGCGCAGCGTGGCCATCCGTTCGGCGCGTAACCGCTCGGCCCACAGGTCGTTGAGCGGCGGCAGGCTCGCCGCGCCGATCGCCCAGCGCAGCAGCAGGTCCGCCAGCGCCGGATTGCGGGCCAGGGCCGGACCGTGCGCGTACGTACCGAGGATGTTGCCCCGCCAGGCGCCTTCGCTGGCACCGTCGTTGCCCACCCCGGCGGTCACCCGCGCGAGCGGGGAGACCCCGGTGCCGAGGTGGGTCCGGCCACCGTGGTTCTCGAACCCGCTCAGCGGTGGAAGACCCAGCCGAGGATCGATGTCGCCGGCCAGCTCACCGATTGCCCGGCTCGGCCCCCGGTCGGAGCGCAGATCGAGCAGTTCCAGTCCGGCGCACTCGGTGCCCTTGGCGAAGAACGAGGTACCCAACAGTTGGTAGCCGGCGCAGACCGCGAAGATCACCGAACCCTGGCTGACTGCCCGGTACAGCCCGCCGTCGGCGCGTAGCCGCTGCGCGGCGAGGGCCTGCGGGCCGTCCTCACCGCCGCCCACCAGGTAGATGTCGGCGGACTGGGGCACCGGCTGGTCGGAGCGGATCTCGGTCAACTCCACCGGGATGCCGCGTTGTTGCGCCCGGCGGGCCAGGATCAGCAGGTTGCCCCGGTCGCCGTAGGTGGACAGCAGGTCGGGGTAGATCCAGACCAGCCGCAGCACGCTGGGACCACCGATCGATGGTCCGATGGCCGGGAACGACTCAGTTGACACGGTCCAGCTCCGCTCGGATGTCCTGGAATGCGGTGTAGTTGGCGATGACCTCCAGCCGTCCGGGCGGCACCGAGGCGATCGCCGCGTTCAGCGTCGCCACGTGCAGGAACGGCACGTCGTTGACCTCCAGTCGGACCGCGAGGTCGTACGCGCGGTCCCCGGTGATCAGCACCTGCCGGCCGCGCAGCGGCGAGAAGTCGACGTCGAACAGCCAGGAGGTGTCCAGCCCGTCGGGGTCGCGTGCGTTGATCGACAGCAGCGTCGGGGCCTGCTCGGCCATGTCGAACGCCTCCAGCCAGCTGGCCGGGTTCTTCGCCAGCAGCAGCCGGATGTTGCGTCCGTTGCGCACCACCTGCGCGTACCGGCCGGCGACCGAGGTGACGATGGCCAGGCGGGACACCGCGTCCATCGGGCGTACGCCGAACTCCGCGGCCAGGGCGAGCGCGGTGGCCGCGTTGCCGACGTTGACCTGCCCGGGTAGTTGCAGCACCACCTTGTGCCAGGCGCCGGTCGGGTCGATCACTCCGTCCTCGTCGACCACCCACTGCGGCTCGGGCCGGCGTAGCGGGCAGCCGGCGCACCACCACTGGTTGTCGGCGCGGGCGATCGCCGAGCCGCACTCCGGGCACACCCAGGAGTCGTCGTGCCAGCGCTGTCCGGCGCTGAACCAGGTGACCGCCCCCGCGGTCGCCGCGGCCCACACGACCATCGGGTCGTCGGCGTTGGCGACGACCTTGACGTCCGGGTGCTCGGCCAGCGCCACCCGCCACAAATGGGCCATCATGGCGACCTCTTTGGCCCGGTCCAGTTGGTCACGGGAGAGGTTGAGTAGCGCCACCACCCGGGGATTGGTGGCTTCCAGCACCTGCGGCAGGTAGTGCTCGTCCACTTCGAGCACCGCGTACGGGGTGGCACCGGCCTTGGCCAGGGCGGAGGTGTGCCCGCTGGGCATGTTGGCGCCGTACGAGTTCGTCGCCACCCGGCCGAGTACGCCGACCGCCGCCGCCGCGAGTCGGGTGGTGGTGGTCTTGCCGTTGGTGCCGGAGACCAGCCCGATGGCCCGGCCGGCAGCGAGGTGTGCCAGCAACTCCGGATCGATCTTCAGGCCGATCCAGCCGCCGATCACCGACCCGTCGCCCCGTCCGGCGGCCCGCGACAGCGCCGCGGCGGTGCGCGACACCGAGCTGGCCACCTTTGCCCGCAAGGGCATCTTCGCGTCCGTCACCCGAGCGAGGTTACCGGACCGGGTCGGGCGCCGATCGACGCACGGAGGCGTTGGTACGGTCGACGACCGATGAGTAGCCCAATGGTCGCTGCCGCGCTGCGGGCGCTGGCCGAACTGGCGCCCGCCGCACCCGAGCGGATGTTGGACGTGACCCGGGGCGGCCAGCCGCTGCTCTGGCTCGCCGATCCGGAGCGGCACCAGCGTGATGCCGCCACCGACCGGTTGGCCGCGGTCGACCTGTTGCACCGCGACGAGCGGATCCTGCGACGCGGCTTGGGTCTGGTCGTGGGCACCGTCGAACGGGACGGGGTCCGCCGCCGGGTCCGGCTGCCGTTGCTGTCCGAACCGGTCCGGTTGGAGCGTGGGCTGCGTGGTTACCGGGTGGTGTCGGCCGGGGAGCTGGAGTTGACCTCGCTGGTCACGGATCGCGCTGTTGCGGCGAGCCTGGAATCGGTGCCCGGTCTGGGCGGGCCGGGCTGGCTGACGGCGACCGGAACGCAGGCTTGGCTGCGGACCGCCGCCGCGGCCGCCGGGCTGCCGTTGACCGAGGTACGGCCGGCACCGACCGGTCGGCGTCCCCGGCCGCCGGCGAGCGGGCTGACCGGCTATCTGGCCGCGGTGCTGTTCACCGTCCGGGATGTCTACGGGGTGGCGCTCGCCGACGGATTACGGGCCTGGGCCGGCCGGGATCTGACCGGCACCGCGCTGGCGGAGGTCTACCAGCCGACGCCGACCGGCACTGACGGCGGTGCCGGCGAAACAGTGGCGGGGGAGGCAGCCACGCCGGGCGTCCGGTTCGTCGCCGATGCGGTCGAGTCGCCGTTGCCGCTGACCGCCGCCCAGTCGGACGTGGTCCGGCGGGTCCGGCGGGAACGGCTCACCGTCGTGTCTGGTCCGCCGGGCAACGGCAAGAGTCACGCCGTCGTGGCCGCCGCCCTGGACACGGTCGATCGGGGCGGCAGCGTCCTGGTGGTGACCCAGTCGCCGCATGCCGCAGACGTACTGGTTGATCTCCTGGCCCGCTACCGGGGGCCGACACCGGTGCTGTTCGGCGACGCCCAACGACGGGCGGAGGTCGCCGCCACCCTCGCCGCCGGTGCCGGTTCGGGTGTCCCGGCGGTGTGGGTGTCCGCCGCCGAGGACGCGGTGGCGGTGGTCCGAAGCCGGGTTGCTCGGGAGACCGGACTGATCCGGCTCGCCCTGGAGACCGAGCGACTGGCCGCCGCCGCGACCGGGTGGGAGCCACTGCTCGGTGCGCTGTCACTGACCGCACCGGGCGCGTTCGTACCCGGGGCCGACCTGGCCGGTGCCGCGCGTGCGGTCCGGCTGGCCCGCACCCCGGGTGGCGGGAACTGGTGGACGAGGTGGCGTCGGCGGGCCGCCCGTCGCTGGCTGCGGCGTCGGCTCGGTGTCGCCGTTGACCTCGCCGGGGACACCGACGGTGCGCTGGACCAGGTCGCCGCTGCGGTCGAGGCGGCCCGGGCGGTGGCGGCCCGGGCTCGGCTCGCCGCTGTGGGCGGCACTGATCTGGCGGCGTGCTGGGACCGGCTCGATGAGGCCGACCGGGAGCTCGCCGAGCGGGTCGGGACCGCGATGCGGAACCGCGTCGGCAGCGAGCGTCGATGGGATCCGCCGGCCCGGCGCAACGCCGGGGCGTTGGCGAGCGCGTTGCGGGCCGGGCGAAACCGGCGCCGGGAGCTGCTGACAGCCTTGGACGGTCCGGCCCTGGTCCGGGCGTTGCCGTTGTGGATCGGCACGGTGACCGACGTAGCCGAACTGTTGCCGCCGTCGCCCGGTCTGTTCGACCTGGTCATCCTCGACGAGGCCTCGCACAGCGACCAGATCCGGGCTGCCCCGGCGCTGGCCCGGGCCCGTCGGGCACTGGTCGTCGGTGACCCACGACAGTTGCGCTTCGTTTCCTTCGTCGCGGACGTGGACGTGGCCGACACCCTGGACCGACACGGTCTGGACGACCGGCTCGACGTCCGCCGGGTCAGCGCCTTCGATCTCGCCGCTGCCAGCGCACCGGTAACCTGGCTCGACGAGCACTTCCGCTGCGTACCGCAGCTGATCGAGTTCTCGGCCCGGCGGTTCTACGCCGACCGGTTCGCGGTCACCACCCGCCACCCAGCGAACGAGTCGATCGACGTGATCGCGGTGCGGCAGGTGGTGTCCGCGGCCACCGTGGACGGGGTGAATCAGGCGGAGGTGGCCGCCACTGTCGAGGTGGTGCGGGAACTTGCCACTTCCGGCCAGTCGCAGATCAACGTGGTCACCCCGTTCCGCGCGCAGGCCGACGCGTTGGAGGCGGCACTGGTCGCGGAGTTTCCGGTGGAGCGGATCGAGGAGCTGAGGCTGCGGGTCGGCACCGTGCACGCGATCCAGGGCGGCGAGGCCGAGACGGTGGTGGCGTCGTTCGCGGTGACCGACGACGATCCGTCGGCCAGGTTACGTTTCCTGGCCGATCCGCACCTGTTCAACGTCCTGATCACCCGGGCGCGGCGACAGTTGGTGGTGGTGACCTCGCTGAGCGCAGCCGACGGCCTGGTGGGGGAGTTTCTGCGGTACGCGCGCCAGCCGCCGCCAGCGGTGCCGGCCAGGGGCGCGGTGACCACCGCTGGGGTCAGCGGTTGGGCCGAGCAGCTCGGCGCCCGGCTGACCGAACTCGGCGGCGCGGTGCGGTTCGACTACCCGGTCGGACGGTGGACGGTGGACATCTGTCTCGGTGCCGGCGCCGACGCCGTCGGTCTCAACTGCGTGGTCCATCCGGAGGGTCCGCAGGCGCACCTGGCGCGGCAGCGGGCGTTGCGCCGGGCCGGTTGGGCGTTGGCCGACGCTTTCGCCTCCCGCTGGAACGGTGATCCGGTGCGGGCGGCGCTGGAGATCCTCGCGGGGTAGCGGGCGGGCCGTCACCGGCACACCACTTTCCTCCACTGGTCGGCCGGATTCCCTCCACCGGGCTCCCCGGGGACCGGTGGACTGGCCGCGATCAGGAGCGGACAGTCGCTGCGGCGCTGGCGCTGAGCGCGATTCGGCACGATGCGCAACTGATTCTGTGCACGCCTGTCGGAAAGTGGACCGGGGTGGACGCTCGTGCCCCTCCACTCGGCACCACCCCGGTTGACGTGCGGTTTTGTCGGGGAAATGGGCGTGTTCCGGCGGCGATTCCGGTTGCGGGTGGAGGGAAGTGGAGTAGAGTGGGGCACATTGGCGGGGCCGGGAGGGCCCGCCGGCCCATGGGGGATGCGGCACCGCGAATGCCGTACAAGGGCAAGGGGGTTGGGCCGTGTTTCTCGGCACCCATACTCCGCGCCTGGACGAAAAGGGCCGGTTGATCCTTCCAGCCAAGTTTCGGGACGAGCTGGCGGGAGGTGTCGTGATCACCAAAGGGCAGGAGCGCTGCCTCTACGTCTTTCCGGCACCGGAGTTCCAGCGGATCGCCGATCAGCTGCGCGAGCAGCCGATGACCCACAAGGCGGCGCGGGCCTACAGTCGGGTCTTCTTCGCCAGTGCGCACGACGAGGTGCCGGACAAGCAGGGCAGGGTGACCGTTCCGGCACACCTGCGGGAGTACGCCGGCCTCGGCCGCGACCTCGTGGTGATCGGGGCGAGCAGCCGGGTGGAGATCTGGGACAAGCAGGCCTGGGACACCTATCTCTCCGACAGCGAGGACGACTTCGCGGACATCGAGGAGGGGGTGCTGCCCGGCGGGCTGTAGGGCAACGGATGGCCGATGCGTCCGGCGGTTTCGTCGGCGTCGGTGGCTGGCGCGAAGGCCGCCGCTCGGCACCGGTCGCCCGCCGTACTGCGAGATCTCCAGCCGCTCCCGCACCTGGCGCCACTTCCCCGGCGCCAGGCGCGCGTTTTCCAGCACCGGCGTCGCCGGTGGGCGGGAGTAGAGCGGATGGGGATCTGGCGGTACGACGAGCGGCAACGCAGTAACCGGGCGAGACAACGGCGGGCAAGGCCACTGGGGGTCGACATGGGGGAGCTTCGCGGTACGCACGTGCCGGTGCTACTCGAGCGGTGTCTCGAGCTGCTCGCCCCCGCCTTGGAAACCGCCGGCCGGCCGGCCGTGCACGTCGACGCCACTCTCGGCCTCGGCGGTCACGCCGAGGCGGTGCTGACGGCGTTTCCGACGGTCACCCTGGTCGGGCTGGACCGCGACGAGGAGGCGTTGGCCCATTCCCGGGCCCGGTTGTCCCGCTTCGTCGATCGGATCCACCTCGTCCACGCGGTGTACGACGAGTTGCCAGCGGTGCTCGACCAGCTCGGACTGTCCGGGGTGGACAGCGTGTTGTTCGATCTGGGGGTGTCCTCGCTGCAGCTCGACGCGCCCGACCGTGGGTTCTCCTACGCCCGGGACACGGCGTTGGACATGCGGATGGACCAGGGGCGGGGGACCACTGCCGAGGATGTGGTCAACGACTACCCTCCCGGCGACCTGGTGCGGGTGCTACGCGAGTACGGCGAGGAACGGTTCGCGACCCGGATCGTGTCGGCCATCGTGCGGGAGCGCGCTCGGCGGCGGATCGTCTCGTCGGCCCGGCTCGCCGAACTGGTCGAGGCGGCCATCCCGGCAGCTACTCGACGAACTGGCGGAAATCCTGCGAAGAGAACGTTTCAGGCGCTACGCATCGAGGTAAATGAGGAGCTGGCAGTGCTCCGCAGGACATTGCCAGCCGCGCTGGACGCGTTGCGCGTCGGCGGACGCCTAGTGGTCATGTCCTACCACTCGCTGGAGGACCGGATCACCAAGCAGACGCTGACGGGCCGCGCGCGCAGCACCGCTCCGCTGGAGCTGCCGGTCGAGTTGCCCGGCACCGGCCCGACGTTCCGGCTGCTCAGCCGGGGTGCCGAGCAGGCCAGCGAGGCGGAGATCGCGGCCAACCCACGTGCGGCGTCGGTGCGGCTGCGAGCAGCGGAACACATCGGACAGGCGGCGGTGACCAGTGTCGGCACCGCCAACCGGGACAAGGGCGGGGCCGCCCGCGAACGGCCCCGCCCGGTACGAGCGCTACATCAGCCCGGCGCGGCGGCGCACGGGCGATCCGCACCGGACGGAACAGCCGGCCGGAAGCGACGCCGCGATCGGGGTCGCGGTTCGGATGAACAGGGGGAGGGGAAATGAATGTCGAAAAGCGCGACCGTTCGGGGCAGATCGGTCAGCGCAGCGCCCGAGTAGGCGCACCGCGGTCGGGGGGCCGGACCGCGGCGCGACGCACCTCGTCGGGTGGCTACGCGACCCAGGGCAGCGCGGCGCTGCAGGAACAGTCAGCGATCCAGGACTCGGTCCGGGTCTGGGACAGTTCGGAGGAGGCGCCGCAGCCGCAGCTGCGGGTGGCGCCGCCGGCACCGGTCGCGGTGCCGCGGGCACCGTTCATCGCGATGATCCTGGTGGTCGTCGTCGGTGGGGTCCTCGGTGTACTGCTGGTCAACACCAAGATCAATGAGAACGCGATCCGGATCGGCACACTGCAGCAGCAGCAGTCGAACCTGGACATCCAGGAACAGCAGCTGAAAAAGGAAATCGCCCAGTACGAGGCGCCGAACAACCTGGCCGCCCAGGCCCGCAAGCTCGGCCTGGTCGAATCCGGCCCGCCGGCGTTCATCCGACTGCCGGACGGGCGGGTGATCGGCGTGCCGCAACCGGCCACCGGTGAGCCGGCCATCACCAGCCAGCAGGGGGCGGGGGAGTAGTCCGCCGTGGCTGACCGCTCCGATCCGCCACCGCGCCGGGACCCACCTGGGTCCCGGCGCGGTGGCGGCCGGCCGGGCACGGACGCCAACCGTGATGCTTCCGGGCTCGGCGGCATCGCCGACGCCCGTGCCTATACGCCACGTGGCCGGACGGTGCGTGAGTCAGCCGAACAACGGCGTACCGGCCGCGCCGAACGTAGCCGTGACCCGTTCCGCCCCGCCCTGCAGGTGCTCGACGGCGGACGTGCCGGGCCCGCCGAGACGGAACGGTCCGCCGCCCCCACCACCCGGCGCGAGCCGGCCGCCGGCGAGCGCCGTGCGGCTCTCGACCGGCGGACTGCCGGGGGCCGGGGTGCCCCGGCCAGCCAGGGCGGTGGTCGGCGGACCGCCAACAGCTCGACGTCGCGGTCCGGTTCGACGTCGCGGCCCGGTGCCCGACCACGCTCCGGTGCCGCCGCCGCCCGACCGGCGACCCGGCCCCGACGCCGCAGCCGGCTGCCCCGCCTGGCCGACCCGCGACGTCGACTACGGCTGGGCACATTCCTGGCCCTCACCATGTTCGCGGTGATCGGGGTCCGGCTGATCCTGCTGCAGGTCGTCGACTCACCCGCGTACGCCGACGGCGGCGTCCAGGACCGGGTCGGCGCGCCGGTCGTGGTCCCCGCGCCCCGGGGCAGCATCTACGACCGCACCGGCGCCGTGCTGGTGCACAGCGTCGCCGCCCGGTTCGTCTACGCCGACCCGGAGATGGTCAGGGACCCGCAGGTGGCGGCCGACGAGCTCTCCCCACTGCTCGGCATCCCCCGGTCCACCCTGCTGGAGCGGATGGTGCCGCAGGCCCGACCCGACGGCCAGCCGTCCCGCTTCGAGTGGCTCGCCCGAGGCGTCGACGTCAACGTCGCCGAGCAGGTCGTGGCGCTCGAACTGCCGGGCATCGGCACGGACTACGACGAGCGGCGCGAGGTCCCTGGCAACGACCTGGCGGCCAACCTGCTCGGTTTCGTCGGGCTGGACATGAACGGGTTGGAGGGCCTGGAAGCCCGCTACGACGAGGTGCTGCGCGGAGTCAACGGGCAGCGGATCGCCGAGCAGGGCAACCGCGAGCTGCGGCTGGCCGAGATCCCGGGCGGCTACCGTCAGGAGACCGAGCCGCAGCCGGGTAGTTCGCTGGTGCTCACCATCAACCGTGACCTGCAGTACGAGGTGCAGCGCATCCTCAGCGACCGGATGGAGCAACGCAACGGCAGCGCGGCCACCGCCATCGTCCTCGACGTGCGGACCGGCGAGGTGCTGGCCCAGGCGAGCCATCCGACGTACAACGCCGCCGACGCCTGGTCCAGCGACCCGACCGACCGGCAGGACGTGGCCACCGCCTTCACCGTCGAGCCGGGCTCGGTGCACAAGGCGCTGGTCTTCGGCGCGGCGCTGGAGGAGGGCCTGATCGAGCCGGACAGCACGCTCGACCTGGGCCCGACCATCCGCAAGGGCGACACCACGTTCCGCGACACCCGCCCGATCGAGGCGGGCGTCGCGACCAGCCTGGCCGGGATGATGGCCTACTCGTCCAACGTCGGCACGATCAAACTGGCGGATCTGCTCGGTCCCGAGCGGCTGTACGCGTACCAGGAGGCGTTCGGCCTGGGCAGCCCGACCGGCGTGGGACTGCCCGGTGAGGCCAGCGGGCGGGTGCTGCCGGTCGACGAGTGGAGCGACTCGTCGTACGGGTCGGTGCCGCTCGGGCACAGCGTCGACGCCACCCCCCTGCAGATGGCGGCGGCGTACGCGGCGATCGCCAACGACGGCGTCTACATCCAGCCCACACTGGTCCGGGAGATCATCGACGAGCACGGGGAGCGCACCCCGGCGGGCGAGCCCACCACCCGACGGGTGCTCAGCGCCGAGAACGCCGCCGCGTTGCAGACCATCATGGAAGCGGTCACCACCATTGCGGACGCCACCGGCACCGCCGCGGCGATACCGGGCTACCGGGTGGCCGGCAAGACCGGCACCGGGCGGCGGCTCGTCGGCGGCGTCGTGCAGCCCGGCGAGGTGGCCTCGTTCATTGGCATGGCGCCGGCCGACGACCCGCGCTACGTGATCGCCGTGGTCGCGCACACGCCGGGCGGTGGCGGCGGGGACGTCTCCGCACCGGCGTTCCGCGACATGATGCGCTTCACCCTGCTGCACTACCGGGTGCCGCCGAGCGGCACTGGGCCGCCCGAGTTCGTGGTGCATCCGTGACGGCGGGTGTGTCGGAGTAATGTCCGAGAGTCACCCGTACGGACGAAACGACCTGCAATGCGGCGTGGCCGGTACGCCGCTGCGCGGGCCGGGTCCACGGACCGGGTAGGGTCTAGCGCCGTGCCCGGCAATCCACGACCTCGCGCCAACCATCCGGTTCCGCTCGCCGGACTCGCCGCCGCGCTGGCAGTGCCGCCGCCGGTCGGCGCAGACCCGTCCATCAGCGGAATCACCCATGCCAGCGGCGAGGTTCGCCCCGGTGACATCTATGCGGCGTTGCCCGGCGCACGCCGGCATGGCGCCGAATTCGTCGCCGACGCCGCCGGCCGGGGCGCGGTGGCCGTACTGACCGATCCGGCCGGGGCCGCCGCTGCCGAGGCCGCCGGGCTGCCCGCCCTGATCGTGTCCGATCCGCGGCACGTGCTCGGGCCGTTGGCCGCGATCGTGTACGGCGAACCGAGCCGGCAGCTGACGATGATCGGCCTGACCGGCACCGCCGGCAAGACCTCCACCGCGTACCTGGTGGAGTCGGGGCTGCGGGCTGCCGGGCAGAGCACCGGGCTGATCGGTACGGTGGAGACCCGTCTCGGCGATCTGGTGGTCTCCAGCGCGCGGACCACCCCGGAGGCCACCGACCTGCACGCCATGCTGGCGGTCGCCCAGGAGAGCGGGGTGCACAGCGTGGTGATGGAGGTGTCCAGCCACGCGCTCGCCCTCGACCGGGTCGGCGGGGTGCGGTTCGCGGTCGGCGGCTACACCAACTTCGGCTCCGACCACCTGGACTTCCACACCGACTCGGCCGACTACTTCGCCGCCAAGGCCCGGCTCTTCGACGGCCGCTGCGCCGTCGAGGTGCTCAACCACGACGACCCGGCGTTGGCGCCCCTACGTCGCCCGTACACCGTCACCTACTCGGCGAGCGCCGCTGCCGGCGCCACCTGGCGGGCCGCGGCGATCAGCGACGACGGTTACCGGCAGCACTTCATCGCGCTCGGCCCGGACGGCATCTCGATCGAGGCCGGGGTGGGCCTGCCGGGCCGGCACAACGTGGCGAACGCGCTGCTGGCCATCGCCACCCTGGTGGCGGTCGGCGTCGATCCGGCGACAGCCGCCGCCGGGGTGGCCGCCTGCCCCGGCGTCCCGGGCCGCCTGGAACGGGTCACCGCCCCCGGGCCGGTGCTCGGCGTCGTCGACTACGCGCACAAGTCGGATGCGATCGTCGCCGTGCTGGCGGCGCTGCGCGGGCTGAGCGACTCCCGGCGCGGTCGACTCATCTGCGTCGTCGGCGCGGGCGGCGACCGGGACCGGGGCAAGCGCCCGACGATGGGCGACGCGGCCGCGCGCGGCGCGGACCTGGTGATCGTCACCGACGACAACCCTCGCACCGAGGACCCGGCGACGATCCGGGCGCAGGTACGGCGCGGCGCCGACGCCGTCGCCGGTGCCGAGGTGGTGGAGATCGCCGGTCGACGGGCCGCGATCGACGAAGCGGTCCGGCTGGCCGGCGCCCCGGACGTGATCGCGGTGCTCGGCAAGGGCCACGAACAGGGCCAGGAGATCAACGGCGACATCCAGCCGTTCGACGACCGGATCGAGCTCGCGGCGGCGCTGACCGCCCGCTTCGGAGCATTGGTGGTACGGGCATGATCGCGATGACGCTCGCCGAGGTCGCCGAGGCGACCGGTGGTCGGCTGCGGGCGGTCGACCCGACGGTACGGGTCACCGGCGGGGTCGAGTTCGACTCTCGCCGGATCGGGGCGGGCGGGCTGTTCGTCGCCTTCGCCGGGGAGCGGGTCGACGGCCATGACTTCGCCGCCACGGCGCTGGCCGCCGGCGCGATCGCGGTGCTCGGTACCCGGCCGGTCACCAGCGACGCCGGGCCGGTGCCGATGGTGCTGGTGGACGATCCGCTCGATGCGATGGCCCGGCTGGCGCGGGCCGTGCTGGACCGGCTGCCGGAGCTGACCGTGATCGGCCTGACCGGGTCGTCGGGCAAGACCACCACCAAGGACCTGATCGCGCAGCTCGCGGCTGGCCTGGGCCCGACCGTGGCACCGGCCGGCTCGTTCAACAACGAACTGGGCCATCCGTACACGGTGCTGCGGGCCGACGCCTCGACCCGGTTCCTGGTGCTGGAGATGGGTGCGCGGGGGATCGGCCACATCCGGCACCTCTGCGCCGTCGCCCCGCCCCGCGTCGGCGTGGTGGTCAACGTCGGGGTGGCCCACATCGGCGAGTTCGGTTCGGTCGACGCGATCGCCACCGCCAAGGGTGAGTTGGTGGAGGCGCTGCCGGCCGACGGCGTGGCGGTGCTCAACGCCGACGACCCACGGGTGGCGGCGATGGCCAGACGCACCGGTGCCCGGGTGGTGCTTGCCGGCGAGGACCCGGCCGCGACGGTGCGCGCCGAGCAGATCACTGTCGACGCGCGGGGTCGCGCCGCGTACCGGCTGGTGACCCCGGCCGGTGCGGCGCCGGTGCGGCTCGCCGTCAGCGGCCGCCACCAGGTCGGCAACAGCCTGCTGGCGGCGGCGGTCGCGATCGAACTGGGCCTGACCGACCCGGCGGCGCTGGCCGCCGCGTTGGGCGAGCTGCGGTTGGTCTCCACCCGCCGGATGGACGTCTTCGACCGGCCGGATGGAATTACCGTGATCGATGATTCCTACAATGCGAATCCGGCTTCCACCGCGGCGGCGTTGCGTTCGCTGGCGGATCTGGGCCGGGACCGACGGACCTTCGCGGTGCTCGGCTATCTGGCCGAGTTGGGCGACTACGAGCACGAGGGGCACGCCGAGGTCGGCCGGCTGGCCGCCGAACTCGGCGTGCATCGGCTGTTGGTGGTAGGTGAGCAGGCCGCGTCGATCCGACAGGGGGCGGCCGCGGTGGCGACATGGGAAGGGGAGTCGGTGCTGGTCACCGATCAACAGGCGGCGATCGACCTGCTCCGGCGGGAGATCACCGCCGGGGACGTGGTGCTGGTCAAGGGTTCGCGGTACCGCACCTGGGAGGTTGCCGACGCGCTGCGCGACGGCGTCGGGGAGGCGACGGCGTGAGGGCGGTCATCGTCGCGGCCGCGGTGGCCTTCCTGGTGTCGCTGTTCGGCACCCCGGTGGCCATCAAGGTCTTCACCCGGCTCAAGGCCGGCCAGCCGATCCGGTCCGACGGCCCGGTGATGCACCAGGGTAAGAAGGGCACGCCGACGATGGGCGGCGTGGTGTTCATCGTGGCCACGGTGATCGCGTACGTGGCCGGGCATCTCGCCCTGACCACGTTGCCGGAGCAGCAGATCGCCCAGGTCGGACCGACCATCACCGCGTTGGTGCTGCTCGGCCTGCTGGTCTTCTCCGGCGCGGTCGGCTTCATCGACGACTTCCTCAAGGTCCGCAAACGCAACAGCGCCGGGTTGAACAAGCGCGGCAAACTGTTCGGCCAGATCATGGTCGGCGCGGTGTTCGGGATCATCGCGTTGTACTTCCCGAGCACGATGGTGGACGCCACCGGCGACGCGACCAACACCGAGACGGTCGGCAGCACCACGCTGTCGTTCATCCGGGACATCGACGTCCTCGACGTCGGCAAGGCCATCTCGGTGGTCATCTTCATCCTGGTCGTGATGGGGACGACCAACGGCGTCAACCTGACCGACGGGCTCGACGGGCTGGCCACCGGTGCTTCGGTGATGGTGCTCGCCGCGTACGCGTTGATCGCGTTCTGGCAGTACCGCCACTGGTGTGCCGACCCGAACTACACCGCCCAGTACTGCTACGAGGTGCGGGATCCGCTGGACATCGCGCTGATCGCCGGGGCCGCCGCCGGGGCCTGTGTGGGCTTTCTGTGGTGGAACACCTCACCGGCACGGATCTTCATGGGCGACACCGGCGCGCTCGGGCTCGGCGGGCTGATCGCGGGCATGGCGATGGCCACCCGGACCGTGCTGCTGCTGCTGATCATCGGCGGGTTGTTCGTCATCATCACCATGTCGGTGGTCATCCAGATCATCTCGTTCAAGACCACCGGCAAGCGGGTGTTTCGGATGTCGCCGCTGCAGCACCACTTCGAACTCGCCGGCTGGAGCGAGGTCAACATCGTCGTCCGGTTCTGGATCATCGCCGGCATCGGGGTGGCGATCGGCCTGGGACTGTTCTACAGCGAGTTCCTCGCGGTGGTGGGATAGTCGGGGCCCGCCCGGGGTAATCGACCACCAGTGCGCTGCCACGCTCGGTCGCCTGCTGCCTACCCATCGGACATCCGCGACACGCCGGTGCCGACCCGTTGCCGGGCGGGCGCCGGCGTGAGCGCCGATGATGGACCGATCGGGAGGACGGGGAGGCTGCCCAGGTGACCGCTGAACCCGGCCGTACGGCCGTACAACGGCCGGCGGCCCCGCCGCCGGCCGGTCCGGCCAGCCAGCCGGCCGCCGGTGGCGGCTGGGATCCGGTCGCCGGGCTTGCGGCGTTGCGGGGCCTGCTGGCCAGGCCGCTCGCCTCGTACTATTTGTTGATCTTCAGTAGCGGGCTGCTGCTGATGATCGGCCTGACCATGGTCTTCTCCGCGACCAGCATCAAGGCCTACATCGATGACGGTAGCGCGTTCAGCGTGCTCAGCCGGCAGGCGACGTTCGCGGTGATCGGGCTGGTCGCCTTCTGGCTCTGCCAGCGGCTGCCCTGGCGCACCTTTCGGGCGCTGGGCATCGTGGTGCTCGGTGCCGCGGTCGCGCTGCTGCTGGTGCTCAACGGGATGCTGCTGATCGCCTCGCTGCTCGGCTGGCCGGCGGCGCGGATCGGGCCGGTCGAGGCGGACCTGCTCTGGCTCTACTTCGGCTCGTTCCAGCTGCAGCCCTCCGAGCTGGCCAAGCTGGGTCTGGTGCTCTGGGGGGCCGACGTGATCGCCCGCAAGGGCACCGAGCTCGGTCAGTGGCGGCAGTTGGCCATTCCGCTGTTCCCGACGGTCGGCCTGCTCTTCCTGCTGGTCGGCTACAACGATCTGGGCACCATGCTCTGCATTCTGGCGCTGGTCGTCGGGCTGCTCTGGGCGGCGGGCGTACCACTGCGGATCTTCGCCACACTGGGCGCGGTCGGGCTGACCGGCATCGGGCTGCTGGTCGCCGCCGCCTGGCAGGGCGCCGGATCCGGCGAACAGGACGCGAGCAACTACCGGCTGGCCAGGCTGACGTCGTTCTTTGTCCCGCCGGAGCAGTGCGTCGACGACTGCTACCAGGCGCTGCAGGCCCGGTACGCGATCGCCAACGGCGGCTGGTTCGGCGAAGGGCTCGGCTCCAGCCGGTTGAAGTGGGGCTACCTGCCGCAGGCCGAGGACGACTTCATCTTCGCCATCGTCGCGGAGGAACTCGGGGTGGTCGGCTGTGTCGTGGTGTTGACGCTGTTCGCGGTGCTGGCGTACACCGGGTTGCGGATCGCCCGCCGGGTCGACGACCCGTTTCGCCGGCTGGCCGCAGCCGCTGCGGCCAGCTGGCTGATCAGCCAGGCGGTGATCAACATCGGTGGGGTGGTCGGACTGCTGCCGATTACCGGCATCCCGCTGCCCTTCATCTCGGCCGGCGGCAGCGCCCTGGTGGTGACGCTCGCGGCGATCGGCATGCTGGCGTCGTTCGCCCGGGCCGAACCGGACGCAGCGCGGGCGCTCAACGCCCGCCCGCCGGCGCGCTGGGTGCGACTACTCTGGGCCCCGTTGCCGCCGGTGCCGCGTCGCCGGCATCCGGCGAAACCCCGGATGACCGGGGTAGAGCCGCGTTCCGGTCCGGCAGCAGCAGCCGATCGCGGCGGGCGTTCCGGCGGCGCGACGGGCTCACGGGCCGCGTCCGGAGGGTCGCGTCCGGAGGGGGCGGTGGGCTCACGCGCCGCATCCGGGCGGTCGCGGCCCACCGGCGGCGCAGGCTCTGCGGTGCCCCGTGCGTCGGCGCCGCGCGGCGAGCGTTAACGTACCCCGCGACACCGCGCGCCCGATTCGGTGGCCCGCAGGTGTCGGCGGTGGCACGCGCCGCCGCCGCGCCCGACTGGCTGGTACGCCAGCCCGGTCGCGTCCACCGAGCCGAGCGAGAGGAGATGCTGATGGGTCCGCTGCGATCGGTGGTGCTGGCAGGTGGAGGGACCGGTGGGCACATCTACCCGCTGCTCGCGTTCGCCGATTGTCTACGCCGGCACGATCCGAGCGTCCGGATCACCTGCCTCGGCACCCCGAAAGGGCTGGAGAACGAGCTGATTCCGCCGCATGGCTACGATCTGCGGCTGATCCCCGCACATCAGCTGCCGCGGTCGGTCAACATGAACCTCGTGCGTACTCCGGACCGGATGTTGAAGGCCGCCCGCGCCGCCGGCAAGGTCATCGACGAGGTGCAGGCCGACGCGGTGGTGGGGTTCGGCGGCTACGTCTCCGTTCCGGCGTACCTGGCGGCCTGGCGCCGCGAGCTGCCGATCGTCGTGCACGAGGTGAACGTGCCACCAGGAGTGGCCAACCGGATGGGAATGAAGTTCACCAAGCATGTGGCGGTGGGTTTTCCCCACCAGCCGGTGCAGGCCGAGTCGCTGCGCGACGCCCGGGTGGTCGGCGTGCCGCTGCGCCGGTCCATCGCCGGTCTGGATCGGGCGGCGGCCCGCGACGCGGCCCGTGCCCACTTCGGGCTGCGCCCGGACCTGCCGGTCGTCTTCGTCTCCGGCGGGTCACAGGGTGCCCGGTCGATCAACCTCGCGGTCTCCGGGGCGGCCAAGGAGCTGACCCAGGCGGGCGTGCAGGTGCTGCACGTGATCGGGGCCCGCAACGAAGCGATCTCCGTGCCGAGCGACCTGCCGGTGCCGTACGTGACGCTGCCGTACCTGTCGGAGATGGAGCTCGGTTACGCCGCCGCCGACCTGATGGTGTGCCGCGGTGGCGCGATGACCTGTGCCGAGGTGGCCGCACTCGGGCTGCCCGCGATCTACGTCCCGTACCCACACAGCAACCAGGAGCAGAAGCGCAACGCGCTGCCGGTGGTCGAGGCGGGCGGTGGGTTGCTCGTTGACGACGGCGAGATGACGCCGGCCTGGGTGGAGCAGGTCGTCCTGCCGTTGGCGCGGGATCCGCAGCGACTGGCCATGATGGGCGCGGCGGCTGCCGCGTACGGCCGGCGCGACGGCGACGAGGCGCTGCTCGACTTCGTCTACGAGGCGGTGTCCCGTTGACCCGCCAGGGAAGGTGACCACGTGAAGTCCACCGAGCTCGCACCGACCGGCACACTTGCCGCTGAAGACCTGGGCACCGTCCATCTGATCGGTATCGGCGGCGTCGGGATGAGCGGCCTTGCCCGTCTCCTGCTCACCCGCGGCATCCCGGTGACCGGCAGCGAGTTGCGCGACTGGCCGTCGCTGGCCGGGTTGCGGGCGCTCGGTGGGACCATCCACACGGCCCACGTGGCCGGCAACCTCGACGGGGTGGACACGGTGGTCTACTCGACCGCCATCCCGGCCGACCACGTGGAACTGGCGACCGCCCGTGAGCGTGGTCTGCGGGTGCTGCACCGTTCCGAGGCACTCGCCGCCGCGATGACCGGGCGCCGGACCATCGCGGTCGCCGGTACGCACGGCAAGACCACGACCACCTCGATGATCACGCTGATCCTGCAGCAGGCCGGTGAGGACCCGTCGTTTGTGATCGGCGGGGAGATCTCCGAGGTCGGGTCCAACGCCCACCACGGCACCGGTGATCTGTTCGTCGCCGAGGCGGACGAGAGCGACCGGTCGTTCCTGCTCTACCGACCGTTCGTGTCGATCATCACGAACATCGATGCCGACCATCTCAACACCTACGGTGACCTGGCCGGTCTGGCCGCCGGGTTCGCCGAGTTCGCCCGGCTCACCGATCCTGCCGGATTCGTGGTGACCTGCGCCGACGATCCGGCCACCCGCCAGCTCACCGAGGCGCTGCGCGACGAGGGCCGGACCGTCCACACGTACGGCGAGTCGGCCGACGCCGACCTGCGGTTGACCGAGATCGCCTTCGACGCCCACGGCGTCCGCTACCAGGCCAGCCTGGACGGTGTGTCGCTGGGCGAGATCGCGCTGCCGGTGCCGGGTCGACACCTGGGCCTCAACAGCGCGGCAGCGGTGCTCACCGCGTTGCGCCTGGGCCTGCCGTTGGCCGCGGCGGTCGCCGCGCTCGGCGCGTTCCCCGGCGTCCGTCGCCGGTTCGAGCGCAAGGGGTCGGTGGCCGGGGTGACGGTCTATGACGAGTACGCCTACCATCCGACGTCGATGACCGCCGCCCTGAGCACGATGCAGGAGGTGGCCGGGGCCGGCCGGCTGGTGGTGGTGTTCCAGCCGTACCGGGTCTACCGGACCCGGGACCTGCAGTTCGAGCTCGCCGAGGCGCTGGCGATCGCCGATGAGGTGATCGTCATGGAGGTGTTCGGCCCGGGCGAGTTGCGGGAACCAGGCGAGGGTGGGGTGTCGTTGACGGCGGCGGTGCCGCTGCCACCGGACCGCAAGGTCTTCGTGCCCTCCTGGGAGGACGTCGCGGCGGAGGTGCTGCGTCGGGCCAACCCGGGCGACATCGTGGTCACGATGGGCGCACCACCCATTTCGCTGCTCGGCGACGAACTGCTGGCCGCGCTGGCGGTCGACGCGGGATGACCCCGGAGGCCCGGCCTGGCCTGGCGGACCGGCCGCCGCGCCGCTGGCGGCTGGTCCGGGCCAGCCGGGAGGCGGTGCCGCCGTCGGTGCGGCGGTTCATGCGCCGGGCCCGACAGCGTCGGCTGCGGTCCGCCCTGCCCTGGGCCGTTGTCGGTGGACTGGTCGTGTTGGTAGCGACCGGCTGGTGGGTGGTGGCGGCCACCTCGGTGTTCGGCGTGGACCAGATCCGGGTCACCGGATCGGTGGTGCACAGCGAAGAAGAGGTGCGCGCGGCCGCAGATGTCGCGGTGGGAACGCCGCTGGCCCGGGTGGACCTGGCCGCGGTGGCGGGCCGGGTGGCGGGGCTGCCCGCTGTGGAGCGTGCGGTGGCGAGTCGTGACTGGCCCGGTACACTGGTGCTCACTGTGGTCGAGCGGGTGCCTGCCGCGGTGGTGCCAGTGGGTGACGAGTTCGTGGTGGTCGACGCGGCCGGGGTGGGGTTCCAGACCGTCGCGTTCCGGCCGGACGGGCTGGCGGTGATCCGGCTCGCGACACCAGAGGTGGATCAGACGTTGGCCCGGGACGCGGTGAGTGTGCTGGCCGCGTTGACGGCACAGTTGCGCGAGGCGTTGGTCGAGATCGCGGTGAGCGGTCCGGCGGGCATCGAGTTGCGGCTGGCCGACGACCGGGTGGTCATCTGGGGTGACGCCACCGAGAACGACGTCAAGGCGGGGGTGGCCGACGCGTTGCTGGCCCAGGAGGGCACGGTGATCGACGTCAGTGCGCCCGACGTGGTGACGATCCGCTGAGCAAAGTTGACGTCCGCGTGATTTCAGGACGGCTCGCCTCAGAAGGTACATTACGGTGTGCCGGGGTGGACTCCGTCCGGTGCGGCGGGCGACACGCCGTCGCGGTCCTTGGATCGCGCGGTACGTGCGCATACGTTGCCCCGAGAGGTTTAGTGGTTGACATAACCCTAACCCTCTAGTAGAGGGTTAGGGTTCCGTCCCGCTCTCGGCACCGACGGGTCCGTCCTGCCTGATCCACCTGGGTCAGGTCGGGCCGGCGCCCGCCAATCTCGAAGGGAAGGCACCCGATGACACCTCCGCACAACTACCTGGCGGTCATCAAGGTCGTCGGCATCGGTGGCGGCGGCGTGAACGCCGTCAACCGGATGATCGAGGTTGGTCTCAAGGGTGTCGAGTTCATCGCGATCAACACCGACGCGCAGGCCCTGCTGATGAGCGACGCGGACGTCAAACTCGACGTCGGCCGGGAGCTGACCCGTGGCCTCGGTGCCGGAGCGAACCCGGATGTGGGCAAGAACGCGGCCGAGGACCACCGCGACGAGATCGAGGAGGTCCTCAAGGGCGCCGACATGGTCTTCGTCACCTGTGGCGAGGGCGGCGGCACCGGCACCGGCGGGGCCCCGGTGGTCGCCAACATCTCCCGCAAGCTCGGCGCGTTGACCATCGGGGTGGTCACCCGGCCGTTCTCCTTCGAGGGCAAGCGGCGACAGGTGCAGGCGGAGGCCGGCATCGAGGAGCTGCGCAACCAGTGCGACACCCTGATCGTCATCCCGAACGACCGGCTGCTCGCGCTCGGTGACCGCGGCATCAGCATGATGGACGCCTTCCGCCAGGCAGACCAGGTGCTGCTCTCCGGTGTGCAGGGGATCACCGACCTGATCACCACGCCGGGCCTGATCAACCTGGACTTCGCCGACGTCAAGAGCGTGATGAGCGGTGCCGGCAGCGCCCTGATGGGCATCGGCAGCGCCCGGGGCGAGAACCGCGCGGTGGAGGCGGCCGAAGCGGCCATCTCCAGCCCGCTGCTGGAGCAGAGCATGGACGGTGCCCGGGGTGTACTGCTGTCCATCGCCGGCGGCTCGGACCTGGGTCTGTTCGAGATCAACGACGCGGCGCAGCTGGTCACCGACGCTGCCCATGCCGACGCCAACATCATCTTCGGGGCGGTCATCGACGACGCGCTCGGCGACGAGGTGCGGGTCACCGTGATCGCCGCCGGGTTCGACGGCGGCGCGCCCGCTTACAAGCCGGCCGAGGCCCCGCGCAAGATCTCACCCGCGCCGGTCTCGCCCGCCGCGCCCGCCGGCCCGGCGGTCACGCCGGCTCCGCAGGCACCCACCCAGCAGACCCGGCGGGTGCTCTTCGACGACGTGGACGTGCCGGACTTTCTCAAGAACGGCTCGTGACCGACGCCCGGGCGGGTCAGACCCCCGTCGGCGCCGGCCATCCGCCCGGCACCGCGCCGCTGCCCGAGGCGCTCGCCCAGCGGCAGATGGAATTGGCGAACCGGCTAACTCAGGTCCGTGCCCGACTCGCTGACGCGGCGGCGGCCGCCGGCCGGGCCCCGGACGAGCTGACGCTGGTCGCGGTGACCAAGACCCATCCGGTGACCGACGTGCGGTTGCTCGCCGGCCTCGGGGTCACCGATTTCGGTGAGAACCGGGACCAGGAAGCGGCGCCGAAGGCCGCGGCGGTCGCCGCCGATCCGGCGGTACCACCGCCGCGCTGGCACTTCATCGGGCAACTGCAGCGCAACAAGTGTCGTTCGGTGGTGGCCTACGCCGACCTGGTGCAGTCGGTGGACCGGGTGCCGCTCGTCCGGGCGCTGGCGGCCGCGGCGGGTGGGCTGCGGGACCGGCCGCTCGACGTGCTGGTCCAGGTCAGCCTCGACGGCGGGACCGGCCGCGGCGGCGCGTCGGTCGACTCGGCAGACCCCGCGTACGGGTTCTGGCCGGTCGTCGACGCCGTCGCGACCCAGTCCGATCTCCGACTGGCCGGGGTGATGGCGGTGGCGCCGTTGGACAAGCCGGCCGAGCCGGCGTTCGTGCGGCTCGCGGAGATCGCCGCCCAGGTCAGGGCGGCGGTTCCGGGTGCATCGATCATGTCGGCCGGGATGAGCGGCGACCTGGAGGCGGCGATCGCCGCCGGCGCGACACATGTACGTGTCGGAAGTGCGTTGCTCGGAAACCGTCCAACGCTACGGTAGCCTGGCGCCGGGGTACCAAACTACATCAGTGTTGTTTGAGACGGGCTCCCCGTAGTCGGGGGTCGACGTCCGTGACTGGGTACAGGTTACGGACGGGGGGACGACTCGGACCGGTGGGCACTGCAGTGTTCACGCGCGACAGCGGCACGGCGGGGGTGCGGGCCGCACGGCGGACGGAGGGGCGCGGCATGGGTGCACTGCGCAAGGCGGGGGTCTGGCTAGGCCTGGTCGAGGAGGACGACGACCGGGGCTACGACGACGGTGGGTACGAGAAGGGTGGGTACCGCGAGTCGCGTTACCGCGACAGCCGGTACGCCGACGAGTTCGCCGACGACGAGGAGCCGGACGATCCACCGCCGCGTGCCCGCCCTGCGGTGGAGCGGCTGCGCCCCTCGGATCGGATGCACGCCCGGGCCGCCGAGCGCGAGCACCGGGCTGTCGACCGGGAGTCCCGGGTCGCGGAGCCGGAGCGCACCGAGCGGGCGAGTGTGCGTTCGATCACCCGCACCGGTGCCGATAGCTCGGCCGGATCTTCCTACCCGACCAGGGACAACCTGGCTCTCGCGCCACAGCCGGTGGTGCGCGAGCGGGTGGTGGTCGCCGAGGAGGAGCAGCGTTACCAGATCACCACGCTGCACCCCACGACCTACCGGGAGGCCCGTACGATCGGCGAGCACTTCCGGGACGGCACCCCGGTGATCATCAACCTCACCGAGATGGATGAGGCTGATGCCCGCCGTCTGGTTGATTTCGCTGCCGGTCTGGCGTTCGGTCTGCGCGGTACGATCGAACGTGTGACCAACCGGGTGTTTCTACTCTCACCGGCCAACGTCCAGGTCACTGCGGAGGACAAGGCCAAGATCGCCGAGGGTGGATTTTTCAGCCTGAGCTAACAACCAGACCCGAGGACCTCACCTGCTGTGTTGTCGATCTTGTTCCAAGTCCTGTATCTGCTCCTGTACGTATTTTTGCTCACCCTGTTGGCGAGGTTTGTCCTGAGTGCGGTACTGCAGTACGGGAGGCGTTGGCAACCCGGGCGGGGGGCCGCCGCTGGATTGGAATCGGTGTGGAGCGTCACTGATCCCCCTCTCAAGGCGTTGAGGCGGGTGATCCCACCACTGCGAATTGGTACCGTGAGCTTCGACCTGGCCTCCCTTGTGCTCCTGGTTATCCTGTTCGTGCTGATGAGGTTCGTGGTGGAGCCGCTGATCAGGGCAACCAACTGACCGGCGCGCTACGCGGCCGCAACTGACCCGAGGAGTTTCGATGCCGCTTACCCCGGCCGACGTCCACAACGTCGCCTTTAAAAAGCCTCCGATCGGCAAGCGGGGGTACGACGAGGAGGAGGTCGATGCCTTCCTTGACGAGGTCGAGCGCGAGCTCGCCCGTCTGATCGAGGAGAACAACGAGCTGCGCGCCCAGGTGGAGCGCGGTGGACGCGGCGGGCCAGCCGGCCCGGGTGCCGATCCACGCCTCGCTGCCGAGCTGAACGACGTCAAGGCCCAGCTCGACCGAGTACAGCGGGACAAGGCCGCCGCTGAGCAGGCGGCCCGAGCCATGCAGGCGGAGCTCGAGCAGGTCCGCTCCACCGGCGGCCCCGGCGGAGTCGGTGGCGACGGCGAGCAGCAGGCACTGCGGGTGCTGATGATGGCCCAGCGCACGGCGGACGACCACGTCTCCGACGCTCGCCGGGAGGCCGACAAGCTGCTCACTGACGCGCGGACCAAGGCCGAGGAGGTCACCCGCGAGGCGCGGGCCAAGGCCGACGCGCTGGAGCGGGACGCGCGCCAGCGTCACCAGGAGGCGATGGGCGGGCTGGACGCCAAGCGCACCGCCCTGCAGAAGCACATCGAGGAGCTCAAGCAGTTCGAGCGCGAGTACCGCACCCGGCTCAAGGCCTACCTGGAGAGCCAGCTGCGGGACCTCGACGGTCGCGGGCAGGGCCTCGAAGCCGAAATGGGCCGGGTCGAGGGCGGGCGGTCCGCTGCCGGCTCGGGTGGTCTGGCCGCTGCCGGCCTGGCCAGCTCGTACGGCGGGGGACGCTCCAGCGCTCTCGAGGCCGGCCGCTGAGGCCGGGTTTCCCACGGGGGACAAGCCAGCAACGGTGTGGCGGGGGTGAGCCGTGATAGTCGCGAGTCTGCTGCTCATCCTCGTCGCCGTCACGTTGCTCGTCCTCGGGCTGGCGAGCGGTTCCAGCATGCTGCTGGTCGGATCGATCGTGGCGAGCCTGCTCGCCGCGGTCGCCCTGGTGGCCGGAGCCCGGCAGGCGGCGGCAGCGCGGTCGGCCTCGCTCGACCCCGACGGCGGTGTCGCGCCCGAAACGTATCCTGGCCTGGCTGATCCCGACTCCCGGTGGCACGTCGCGGTCGGCCCGCACGGCGGCGTGGGCGGGGCCGAACCGCCACATCAGGCACCGCCGGCACACCCCGCGCCGTCGGCATCCTCGCCACACCCGGCCGCGCCGATCGCCCGGCAGTCGACCGGTCCGGTCGGCGACCTCTCCGCCGCGGAGCCCGACGATCCGGTCGAGTCCGCCAGCGGGGCCACCGCTGCGGCGGACGGCGACCCGCCGGACGAGCCGGCCGCCGAGGAGATGGCCGGGCCGGACGTGGAGCGGTTGTCCCAGGTCGACGCGGACGTCGTCGTGGTCGACGGTCGGCCCCGTTACCACCGGGCGGACTGTGTCCACCTGCTGGCCAGGCAGGGCGAGCCGCTGCCGGTGCGCGAGGCGCTGGAGCTGGGATTCACCCCATGCAGCCTCTGCGAGCCGAATCGGGTCCTGTTGGCACAGGCCGGTCGGGTCTGATCGGTCTCGGGGTATCCGGACCGTGGCCGACTCATCGTCGCCGGCTGCCGCGAGGCCGCTGGTGGTCGCCGTCCGGGTCAAGCCGGGCGCGTCGCGAACCCGGGTCGGCGGTGCCCACGCCGGGGCGAGGGGTCTCGCTTTGGTGATCGCGGTGACCGCGCCGGCGGTTGACGGGCGGGCTACCGAGGCGGCCCGGCGGGCTCTTGCCGAGGCGCTCGACATCCCGGTCCGGTGGGTTGCGCTGCACACCGGTGCCAGCAGCCGCGACAAGTTGTTCTCCGTGGCCGCTCCGCCCGCTGCGGTTGCCGGGATCGCGAGTCGGGTGGACCGGCTTCGGGACGGCTGACCGGCGCGTCCAGGTCAGCGTCCTTTGGTAGATCTCGCTGTTCTTCGTGATAAGGTGCCTTTCGCCCCTTTTGCTGTGGGCGAATCATGACAGTGCGGGGCGAATGCTGCGCCGTTGTTGTCGGATGCCTTCACGTTCCGTATCCTTGCGGTTCTCCGGAGTGTGCAACGAGCATGTTGTACGCCCGTTTTGTGCTTGGAGGCAGCATGGCCGAGCTGACGCACGCGGTGCGCCGGACGGGGCCCGTGGCCCGTCCGACGATCATCCACACTGCGCCGGTAGGGCCTGCCGGCGCCGGAGGATCCCGTACAGGCACCGCTGACTGCCGCAGGTGACGCGGCCCGAGGGAGCGACGATGGCGAAGCCAGCCGACACGAAGACCGCCACCCGTAGGCCGGCGGCTCGGGCGACGCGAAGCGCGGCCGAGACCACCAAGATCCAATCTGCCCTGCAGGTCCGTCGGGACGAGTTGCGTACCGAGTATGATCAGACGTTGAGCGAGATCGCCGAGCTGCAGCGGGAGCGGCTGACCGACTCGGCCGGCGACGACCAGGCCGATACCGGTACGAAGACGTTCGAACGTGAGCAGGAGATCTCTCTCGCCAAGAACATCCTGGATCGCATCAACCAGGTGGAACGGGCACTTGAGCGGTTGGGCGAGGGCAACTACGGCTGGTGCGAGCGGTGCGGTACGGACATCCCGGTCGAACGGCTCGCCGCCTTTCCCTCAGCGACCCTCTGTGTGACCTGTAAGCAGCTTGAGGAGCGCCGCTAGCCGGCCCGGCAGACGCAGCCGGCCGCTCCCGCGATGGAGGGAGGGGCAGCTGTCCGCCGACCCACGGCAGCGCCCGGCATCCGACGGCACCCGTGCCGCCGGCCGGCCGCCGAGCAGCGCGTCCCCGGCTCCGGACCCACCAGCGGGCCCGGAGCCGGTGCGTACCCGCGCCACCGGGCGGGCGTTGTGGATCTTCGCTCTGGCTGCCGTGAGCGCCCTGCTCGTGGATCTCGGCACCAAGCAGTGGGCGCTCAGCGCCCTCGCCGACCGTGAACCCGTGCGGTTGCTCGGTGGAGCCCTCTACCTGACGCTGATCCGCAACAGCGGTGCCGCGTTCGGCATCGGGTCCGACCACACGTGGGTCTTCCCGCTGGTCACCGTCGTCGTGCTCGGCTGGATCGGCTGGCTGGCCCGTGGCCTGCGGTCGGCGCCCTGGGCTGTCGCCCTCGGCCTGATCCTCGGCGGAGCGCTCGGCAATCTTCTCGACCGTATGTTCCGCGCACCTGGTCCGTTCCTCGGACACGTGGTCGACATGTTCAGTGTCTTCCACCCTCACGGTCAGGTGTTTCCTATCTTCAACATCGCCGACAGCGCACTGGTGTGCGGCGTGCTACTCGCCGTGCTGCTGGAGCTGACCGGGCGCCAGCGCGACGGGCGCCGTCTTACTGGGAGAGCCGAACGATGAACCTTTCCGCCCGAACCGGCGAGAGCCGTTCACTGCCCGTACCGGAGGGCCTCGACGGGATCCGTCTCGACCAGGCGGTGTCCCGGCTGTTCGGCCTGTCGCGAACCGCCGCGGCGGCGCTGGTGGAGTCGGGTGACGCGGCGCTGGACGGCGTTACCCGGCAGAAGTCCGACCGGGTGAGCGCCGGCTCCTGGCTGGAGGTGGTACTTCCCGCGCCGGCCGTCGCGCCGGTGGTCGTCGCTCGGGCCGTCGACGGGCTCGGCGTCGTCCATGCCGACGAGGACATCGTCGTGGTGGACAAGCCGGTCGGCGTGGCCGCCCACCCGAGTCCGGGTTGGAGCGGCCCGACCGTGCTCGCCGGGCTGGCCGCCGCCGGGCACACCATCGCCACCAGCGGGGCGGCGGAGCGCCAGGGCATCGTGCACCGTCTCGACGTCGGCACCAGCGGGCTGATGGTGGTGGCCAAGAGCGAGCAGGCCTACTCCCTTCTGAAGCGGGCCTTCAAGGAACGTGAGGTGGACAAGCGTTACCACGCGGTCGTGCAGGGCCATCTCGACCCGTTGCGGGGGACGATCGACGCGCCGGTCGACCGCCATCCCACCCACGACTACCGTTGGGCGGTGGTCTCCGGCGGCAAGCCGAGCATCACCCACTACGAGACTGTGGAGGCATTTCCGGCCGCCAGTCTGGTCGACGTCCGGTTGGAGACCGGCCGGACCCACCAGATCCGGGTGCACTTCTCCGCGCTGCGGCATCCCTGCGTGGGTGACCTGACGTATGGTGCCGACCCGACACTCGCCGCCAGACTCGGACTGACCCGCCAGTGGTTGCATGCCCGTGCGCTCAGTTTCATACACCCCCGTACGGCCGAAGAAGTTAGCTTCCGCAGCGACTACCCTGACGACTTGAAGCGTGCTCTCGCCGTGCTCGGCGAGTGAATCCCCGTACGCGCACAGTTGTCGAGCAACCATCCCGTGACCAGGGAGGGGAGTGGTCCGTGCGTGCCGGTGACCTGTTTCGGCGGATCGACCGGCGGCTGCTGCCGTTGCTTGTGGACGCAGCCGTCGGCGTCACCCAGCGGCCGGTGCGGCCGTGGCTGCTGATCGGCGTCGCCGCGGTGTCGGTGACCTCGGTGCTCGTGACGGCGATGTGGGCGGCGGGTCATGACGGTGGCGCAGCCATTTCGACGGTTGACGACGTCGTCCAGGTAGGAGTCGCCGAGGGCGATTCCATCCCGGACTACCTGTTGGCCGCCCGCGGCGAACTCGCCACGCTTTCGGTGTGGCCGGCACCACCGGCGCCGGCCGGCGACAGCTACGCGCTCGTGACGTTCAGTGAGTACCTGCCGCCTGGTCGGCTGGCGCCGGTGCTGTCCGGAGTGTCCGCTGAGGAGATGTACCTGCGGGTGCCGTTGGCACACACCCAGACCCAGGTGATCCGGATGCCCGCCTTCCGGCTGCCCGAGGACGTCCTCGTCGGCATGGACCAGGTCGCGCAACGCAAGACCCGCGAGGCAACCGACTACCGACGTCGGGTCGCCGAACTCGGTCGGGCCGCCGAGTTGGACCTGTGGAAGGCGTACGACGAAGGCGCCCGGGTGGCCACCGCCGAGGCCGACGCCTATCGGCGGTACTGCGCCTGCGTGTTCGCGGCGGTGGTGCGCGGCACCCCCGCCGCCCTGCGTGAGCTGGCCACCCAGGTCGAGGTCCGGGCGGTGGATCCCGCGCCCGAGGTTCGGCGGTTGGACCGGGCGGTGTTCCTGCCCCCGCTGCCGGAGTACGACGAGGTGGTACCGGTCGGTGACGCCGGCCTGACAAGTGTCGGGCCTCCGTTGAGTGTCGACCCGGACCTCGCGTCGCCCGGCACCCCGCAGGTGTCCGGCGATCCGACGCCGGACAGCGCGTCGCCCGGCGGCGAGCCGGCGACCGAGGCGGTGTCCGACGAGGCCCCGACGGGCCCACCGGCGACCGAGAGTCGGCTGTCGGCCGTCCCCTCGCCGGTCGACGGGTCTCCGTCGGGTGTCGCGAGCGTACCGTCGACGGCGCCGTCGGCATCGGCGACGCTGGTACCGAGGCCCACCGTCTCCGCGACCCCGACCGCAGGACGGGACGTCGATGGGTGACCGACAGACGCCGAGCGATTACGCAAGGGCCGGTACCAACCAGGGCCGGCGCGGTTCCGTAGGCTACCCCGTGTGCCACGGTGATCATCGCCGGGTGATGGTCGGGGTGCCCAGGTGCGGGTGCCCAGCGGAGATGTCACGCCGGGGCAACCAATAGCCTTTGGTGGTGTGGCCTGAACAGGTTTAGCTTCGTAGCCTGTGAGGGGGACCGATAGCGCTGGGAGGCGAGCCGTGGACGGCACCGAGACCGGCTGGGGCCGGCCTGCGGAACCAGCGCCGCGCTGGCGTGCGCTGCTGGACCGTGCCCGCCTCGCTGGCCGCACCGGGGAAAATCCGGAGATCGCCGAGCGTAACGCGGAGGTTCCCCAGCCGAGGGATAGCCGTCGAGGTGCCGCACCGGTGCCCAACGGCGTGGCTCCGCCGCCCGGTTACCGACCCGACGAGGGGCAGCCGCCCAGCCCCGGCTGGCCTGCCGACCAAGGGCATCCCGCCGATCAGCGCCAGCCCGGCGGCCGTCAGCCGGCACCCGCGGCGCCAGAGCCGGGCCCGAGCCGGTACGCCGTACTGGCGGCACCCGGTGGCTACGCACCGAACTATCCGGTGATGCCCGGACCGACCACCGATCGGGGCGGCTACCCGCCGCAGCCGGGATACCCTGCCCCGGAACAACCGGCGATCTTCGCCCCGTCCGCCCCAGTCATGCCGGCCCAGCCGGGTGCCCTGGCGGGCCCGCAGCTACCACGTCGAGGCGAGGCGGAGCCGGGGCAGCCGCCCCCTTCGGATGCTGGCGGCTACCCGGCCCAGATCGAGTGGCGGGAGAGCCGACCCGACGCCGAGGTCGACCGGGCGGTCGGCGTGTTGCGCCGCAACCTCGGCATGCCTCGGGTGCTGGCGTTCGCGAACCCGAAGGGCGGTGTGCACAAGACCACCGCGACGGTGCTGGCCGCCGCGACGATCGGCAGCGTACGAGGCCGAGGTGTGCTCGCCTGGGACGACAACGAGCTACGTGGCACGCTCGGGCTGCGCGCCGGTAGCGCCCGGCACGCGCGGACGATCCGGCATCTGATCTCGGATCTGATGGAGATTGAGAACAGCCACGGGTACGAGTTGACCGATCGGCTCGACGACTACCTGCGGCACGCCTCGGACGGGTCGTACGACGTGCTGGCCGGTGAGGAGAGCCCCCGGTTCGCGCAGCGGCTCGACCCGCAGACGGTGCGGCGGGTGCTCGAACTGCTCCGCCGTACCCACGACGTGATCTGTGTGGACACCGGCAACAACGTGGAGAGCGCCAACTGGCAGACGGTGCTGCAGGCGGCCGATCAGCTGGTGGTCACCTGCGTGCCGCGCGAGGACGCGGCGTTCACCGCCGACTGGATGCTGGACCTGCTGCACGACGTCGGCATGGGTGATCTGGTGGAGAACGCGGTCACCCTGCTGTCGTGTCCGACCCCGGGCCCCGCGCCGTTGCTGGAGGACCTGCGCCGGCATTTCGCCACCCGGACCCGGGCGGTCGCGGTGGTCCCGTACGACCCGGCGCTGGAGACCGGGTCGTCGATCGAGTACGTGCAGTTGTTGCCGGAGACCCGGCAGGCTTGGTTGCAGGCTGCCTCGATCATGCTGGAGCCGTTCGTTCGGTGACACCGGTGCGCACCGGTGGCCATCGGATTCAGTCGGCTGGCTGGCGCTCGGACCGTGGCACGCAGCCGTGCGCCACGCCCCATCGGGAGCAGCGCCCGTCCGGGTAGGGCTTCGTCTGGGCGATCCAGGCGAAGTAGCCGGCGTGGTCGACACGTTCGTCGGGCATGTAGCGGTTCGCCGTGGCGGAACCGGCCGAGGCGAGCACGAACAGCACCGGAATCAGCAGCAGGCCGACCGGCGCGGCTGGCCGGCGGGTCTCGCCGCCGTAGAGGCGTCTGCGCCAGTGCCGGATCGCGAGCATCACCCCGAACCCGGTCAGGACCAGCAGACAGTAGAGGACGACAGCGGTGGTCCGGGGGTAGAGCCGTACGGTCTGCGTCTCCCACTGCTCGCTGGCCAGCCACATCCGCAGGAACCAGGCACTGGTGGCACAGGCTCCGGCGGCGATCACGATGCTGTGCCGCCAGCCCAGGACGATCGCCACCCCGAGACCGGCCGCGAGCAGCAGGGTGAACACCCCGACTCCGCCGAGTTCGCCGATGGGTGGCCAGACCGGTCCGACGTCCGCCGGTCGGTCGTTGCGCCACATCGCGATGTACGTCGGTTCGGTGTCGGTGTCGAAGTAGAAGTAGTCGTCCGACGTGCCGCCGGTCGGGGCGAGCAGCCCACGCAGGTGCACCCAGCCGACCGCGAGGAAGCTGGCGACGGCGGCCCCACCGAGAAGCAGCGCGGGGCGCCAGCCGCGCCGCCAGGGGGCGAGGAAGGCGCAGGCGAGCACCATCCCGCCGGCGCACCAGACGTACCACCCGGAGTAGAGCAGGAAGAGCAGTCCGAAGCCGACGCCGGCCAGCAGCCCGGACACCAGGGCCCGTCGTGGGCTCAGCCGGTCGGCACTGCGAAGCACGGACAGGAACTTGACCAGTACGGGCAGCAGCATCACCAGGGTGATCTGAGGGTACGGCTTGACTGGCTCGATCAACGGCAGCATCGCCAGCACGCCGATGGCTACCGCCCAGACCGGGCGTAGCACCAGCCGCCACGACAGGTACGCCGCCGGGCCGAACAGGGCGGTGCCGGCGAGTTGGAGGTCCTTGAGCGCGAAGAGGTGTTCCTGACCGGTCAGTCTGCCCCAGGCGCCGATCAGCCAGAACACGACCGGCGGGTAGTGGTCGGAGATCTCCTGCCCGGCCCACAGCTTCGCGGTCCAGTCCAGGATCCATTCGTAGTCGCCGCCGCCGGCCCACAGCGACGTCCGGGTGCCGTCGAGCGCCACCGCGATCCCGCCGGCCACCAGGCTGGTGGCGAGCCCGGCCACGGCGGCGCAGCCGATTCGTCCGACGTGGTAGCGGTGCGCCGGGGCGAGCAGCCGGCGGGCCACCAGCATCGCGACGACGAGCACCGCCGCGAGTACCGCGAACCGGAACTGGAGCGCGGCGAGTCCACTGACCTGTCCGCGGCGATCCATGGGATCGACATCGATGGTGCTACTCCATGCCAGGAACCCGAACGCGACACCGACGCTGACGACCACCTCGGCGCTGATCGCGCCGGCTCTGGCGGCTGACGTGAGTTTCTGGCGGGCTGCGGTCACCCCAAGACGGTAGACCCTTCGTGGTTACTGGGTCGCACTGCGTGTGCTTCGTGTCGGACTTGTCGGTGTGCGCGGTCAGTGCTGGCTGACGGATCGGGGGTGGGTCTGCGCGCCAGCGTGCGTCGCCGGTGCGCGAGGCGATAAGGTCGTTCGGTCGTAGCCGGGACGGGAGAAGGGGGGCCGGTCGGTGTCCGATTCGTTTGTGCATCTTCACGTGCACACAGAGTATTCGATGCTCGACGGGGCGGCCCGACTGAAGGAGTTGTTCGCCGAGGCGAATCGGCTGGAAATGCCGGCGTTGGCGATGACGGACCACGGAAATCTTTTCGGTGCGTACGATTTCTTCAAGCAGGCGACCGGTGCCGGGGTGAAGCCGATCATCGGCCTGGAAGCCTATCTGACGCCGGGCACGGATCGGCGGGACCGCACCCGGGTGCGGTGGGCCGACGGTGGCGAGAACGACGTTTCCGGCGGTGGCGCGTACACGCATATGACGATGCTCGCGGCCGACGCCGACGGCCTGCGGAATCTGTTCCGACTGGGCTCACGGGCCAGCCTGGAGGGCTACTTCTACAAGCCGCGCGCCGACCGTGAACTGCTGCACCAGTACGGAAAAGGGCTCATCGCGACGACCGGCTGTCCCTCCGGTGAGGTTCAGACCTGGCTGCGGATCGGCAACTTCGAGAAGGCATGTGAATCGGCCGCCGAGTTTCGTGACATCTTCGGGGCGGACAATTTCTATCTTGAATTGATGGATCACGGACTCGACATCGAGACCCGAATCCGCACCGATCTGATCCGGCTCGGCAAACGACTCAACCTGAAGCCGATCGCCACCAACGATCTGCACTACACCCATGAGCGGGACGCCGAGGCGCACGAGGTCCTGCTGTGTGTCCAGTCGGGTTCCACGATGGCGGATCCGAAACGGTTCAAGTTCGACGCCCGCGACTTCTACCTGAAGTCCGCTGCCGAGATGCGGAAGCTGTGGGACTCCGAAGTGCCGGGAGCGTGTGACAACACGCTGGAAATCGCCGAAAAGATCGGCGACTATTCGGCGTTGTTCGCCTCCCGGGATCTGATGCCGCAGTTCCCCGTTCCGGCCGGCGAGACCGAGGAGTCGTTCCTGCGCGCCGAGGTGCTGCGCGGCCTGGACCGCCGCTTCCCCGGCGGCGTCCCGGACGGTCACCGCAAGCAGGCCGAGTACGAACTCGACGTGATCCTCAAGATGGGCTTCCCCGGCTACTTCCTGGTCACCGCCGACCTGGTCGACTACGCCAAACGGGAAGGGATCCGGGTCGGCCCGGGCCGTGGCTCGGCGGCCGGCGCGCTGATCGCGTACGCCCTCGGCATCACCGAGTTGGACCCGATCCCGCACGGCCTGCTCTTCGAACGGTTCCTCAACCCGGACCGGGTGTCGATGCCCGACATCGACATGGACTTCGACGAGCGCCGACGCGGCGACATGATCCGCTACGCCACCGAGCGGTACGGCGAGGAACGTGTCGCGCAGATCATCACCTACGGCACGATCAAGGCGAAGGCGGCGATCAAGGACGCCGCCCGGGTGCTGGGCTACCCGTTCGCGATGGGCGACCGGATCACCAAGGCGATGCCGCCGCCGGTGATGGGCAAGGACATCCCGCTGACCGGCATCTTCGACGCCAAGCATCCGCGCTATCCCGAAGCGGTGGAGTTTCGGGCGTTGTACGAGTCCGACGGCGAGGTCCGCAAGATCGTGGACACGGCGAAAGGCCTCGAAGGGCTCAAACGCCAGTGGGGGGTGCACGCAGCCGGGGTCATCCTGTCCCGCGATCCCCTCGTGGACGTGTTGCCGATCCAGAAGCGGGAACAGGACGGCGCGATCATCACCCAGTGGGACATGGGCGCCTGCGAGTCCATCGGCCTGCTGAAGATGGACTTCCTCGGCCTGCGGAACCTCACCGTGATGGACGACTGCGTGGCCGGGGTCACCGAGAACCGGGGCATCGACCTCGTCCTGGAGGATCTGCCGCTGGATGACAAGGCGGCCTACGAACTCCTCGCCCGCGGCGACACCCTCGGCGTGTTCCAACTCGACGGCGGCCCGATGCGCTCGCTGCTGCGCTCGATGGTGCCGGACAACTTCGAGGACATCTCCGCGGTCCTCGCCCTGTACCGGCCGGGCCCGATGGGTGCCAACGCGCACAACGAGTACGCCGACCGCAAGAACAACCGCAAACCGGTGGTGCCGATCCACCCCGAGCTGGCCGAGGCCCTCGCCGACATCCTGGGTGACACCTACGGGTTGATCGTCTACCAGGAGCAGGTCATGGCGATCGCCCAGCAACTCGCCGGCTACACCCTGGGCGCCGCCGACCTGCTGCGCCGGGCGATGGGCAAGAAGAAGAAGGAGATCCTCGACAAGGAGTACGTGCCGTTCTCCCAGGGCATGCGGGACAAGGGTTACTCCGCCGAGGCGATCAAGACCCTGTGGGACATCCTGGTCCCGTTCTCCGACTACGCCTTCAACAAGGCGCACACCGCCGGCTACGGCCTGGTCTCCTACTGGACCGCGTACCTCAAGGCCAACTACCCGGCCGAGTACATGGCCGCGCTGCTGACCAGCGTCGGCGACGACAAGGACAAGGCCGCTGTCTACCTGGCCGAGTGCCGGCGGATGAAGATCAAGGTGCTGCCGCCGGACGTCAACGCCTCCGGCGCCCGGTTCACCGCCGTCGGCTCCGACATCCGCTTCGGCCTCGCCGCCGTGCGCAACGTCGGCACCAACGTCGTCGACGCGATCGCCCGCTGCCGCAAGGACAAGGGCGCCTACACCGACTTCTACGACTTCCTGCGCAAGGTCGACCCGGTGGCCTGCAACAAACGCACCGTCGAGTCGCTGATCAAGGCCGGCGCGTTCGACTCCCTCGGCCACACCCGTCGCGGCCTGCTGACCGTGCACGCCGACGCCATCGACTCGTTCATGCACCTCAAGAAGAACGAGGCGGTCGGTCAGTACGATCTGTTCGGCGACGCGTTCGGCGCCGCCGACGCCGACGGCGCGGGCCCGATGATCGTCACTCCACCGATCCCGGACAACGAGTGGGACAAGACCGACCTGCTCACCTTCGAACGCGAAATGCTCGGTCTGTACGTCTCCGACCATCCCCTGTTCGGCGTCGAACACGTCCTGTCCGCCGCCGCCGACATGTCCATCGCCACCCTCGCCGAGGACGGCGCGGTCGCTGACGGCAGCGTGATCAACCTGGCCGGCATCCTCTCCGGCGTGCAACGACGGATCACCAAGCAGGGCCGGGCCTGGGCCTCGGCCACCCTGGAGGACCTCGGTGGCGCCGTCGAGGTGCTGTTCTTCCCCAACACCTACGAGGTCGTCGGCCAGTACATCGCCGAGGACGCCATCGTCGTGGTCAAAGGCCGCGTCGACCGCCGCGACGACCAGCCCCGACTGATGGCCATGGACATGTCCCTACCCGAGATCACCTCGGCGGACGAGATCAAACCCATCGTCATCGCCCT
Organism: Micromonospora sp. LOL_023; assembly: GCF_048060115.1. Classification (NCBI taxonomy): domain Bacteria; kingdom Bacillati; phylum Actinomycetota; class Actinomycetes; order Micromonosporales; family Micromonosporaceae; genus Micromonospora; species Micromonospora sp. LOL_023. The sequence continues at coordinate 31,828 of NZ_JBHMIM010000023.1, read as the reverse complement.
GTCACCGGCCCGCTGCACACCACCCCTGGTCGACAACCTGCGCGACGTCCTCACCAGCCACCCCGGCTCCGCCGAGGTCCACGTCAAACTCGTCAACGGCACCCGCGCCACCCTGCTCCGCCTCGGCCCGCACCGGGTCGCCCCCACCACCGCACTGATGGCCGACCTCAAGGCACTCCTCGGCCCTACCGCCGTGGCGGGCTGAGCGCCGAGCGGAAGTCACTAGGATCATCGGGTGAGTTCGACGACCGACGCCGGCCCGCCCGACGACCCGACGGCCGGGTCGCCGCCCGAACCCGTGACGGCCGGGTCGCCGCCCGAACCCGTGACGGCCGGGTCGCCGCCCGAACCCGTGACGGCCGGGTCGCCGGGCGGCGTACCGCTGGATGACCTGACCGGCGGGCGCCCGCCAGCGGTGCCGCCCGGCGTCGGACCGCGATGGTGGTCCGGGCCGGTGGTCCTCGCGGCGACGGTGATCGGCGGTGTTCCGCTCGGCGTCGCCTGGTCGATGCTGGCACCGTGGATCCCGGTGGTGAAGACCGAGCAGGGGGCGGCGGTACGCGGTGCCGACCCGGAGTACTTCGTGGCCGCCGACGGCTGGTTCGGGCTGCTGGGGCTCGGATTCGGGGTCCTCGCCGCGGTCCTGGCCTGGGCGCTGCTGCCCCGGTTGCGCGGGCCGGTGGGCCTGCTCGCCGTGACCTTCGGCGGGCTGGGCGCGGCCGGCGTCGCCTGGGCAGTGGGCCGACAGATTGGCCTCGCCGGCTACCGTCAGGCGCTGGAGTCGGCCGAACTCGGTGCCCAGCTGAGCCGGCCACCGGACCTGCAGGCCGGTGACTTCGACCTGTGGTTCGGGGTGTTGCCGGCCATCACCGGCGCGTTCGGCGCTCCGGCGTTCGGCGCGGTACTGGCCTACACGCTGCTGGCCGGCTGGTCGCGCTACCCGAGCCTGCGCCCCGGGCCCGAGGCTGAATTCGGGCCCGAGGCTGAATTCGGGCCCGAGGCTGAATTCGGGCCCGAGGCTGAATCCGGGCCCGGCCCCGAGTCCACGACTGGCCCCGAGCAGCCGGTCAGTTCGGGCTCGCCGGCACCGCCAACTCCGGCAACGGGACCGGCACCGCCCGCACCCGGCGCAGCAGTGCGACCTCCCGACTGAGCATCCGTAGCTCGGTGCGCAGCCGCCGGGCGGTGTCCGGCTCCGCCAGTAGCGCCTGCCGCTCACCGATGGTCAACGCCGCCGTCGCCGCCACCAGGTGGGACAGCACCGTCGGCTGCTCCGGCAACTGCTCGGCGATTTCGGCGGAGTCGGTGCGGACCAGCTCCAGGTACTGCCGGAACACCGCGAGCACCTGGGGCGCCAGCCGGTCGGCCAGCTCCTCCGACCCGGCCGGTTCCGGCAGCCAGCGCACCGACGCGGTCAGGTACGGGGTTCCCTCGTTGGCCAGATCGGTGATCCGGAACCGGCGCCGACCCACCGTGACGATGTCGTACCGGCCGTTCGGCAACTCGGTGACCTGCCGCAGCTCGGCGGTACATCCCACCTCGTGCAGACTGACCGAGGTCGGTGCTGGCGTGCCGGGCGGGCCCGTCGTCGGCAGCGCCTCCCAGCCACGGCGGATCGCCACCACCCCGAACTCCCTGGTGACGCCCTCGGGGAGGCTGGTCAGGTGCCGGACCAGTGCCCGGTAGCGGTCCTCGAAGATGTGCAGAGGCAGCACCAAGCCTGGGAAGAGCACCGTCCCGAGCGGAAAGACCGGCAGCCGCTGACCCACTGGTCGAGCCTAGCGTGGCCCCCCACGCCGTCCCGTCCGCTGGACGGCCAGCGTCCGGCTGCTGAGAGGACGCCTAGACTCGCAGACGTGCTGAACCGGATCGACCTGCGCGGCGGGTCGCGCGACCCGCGTGGCCTGCTGCCCCGTGCCCAGCTCGACGTCTCCGTGGCCGTCGAGCGTATTCGCCCACTGGTCGAGGGGATCCGCGACCATGGTTACCCGGCGATCCGGGACGCCGCGCAGCGGTTCGACGGGGTCAGCCCCCCACGGTTGCGGGTGCCGGCCGAGGCGCTCGCCGCCGCCGAGCGCGCCCTGAACCCCGAGGTCCGCGCCGCGCTGCTGGAATGCATCGACCGCACCCGGCGGGTGCACGGCGACCAGCGCCGAGCCGACGTCACCACCCGGGTGGTGCCCGGTGGCACGGTCACCGAGCGGTGGATACCGGTCGCCCGGGTCGGGCTCTACGTGCCCGGCGGGCTGGCGGTGTACCCCTCCACGGTGGTGATGAACGTGGTCCCCGCCCAGGTCGCCGGGGTGGCGTCGCTGGTCGTGACCAGTCCGCCGCAGCAGGACAACGGCGGGCTGCCCGACTCCCGGGTACTGGCCGCCTGCGCGCTGCTCGGTGTCGACGAGGTGTACGCCGTCGGCGGTGCCCAGGCGATCGCGATGCTCGGCTACGGTGCCGACGCCGATCCGGACGGCGCGACACGGTGCGCCCCGGTCGATGTGATCACCGGCCCGGGCAACATCTGGGTCACCGCCGCGAAGCGGCTGCTGCGCGGGGTGGTCGGTATCGACGCCGAGGCCGGGCCGACCGAGATCGCCATCCTCGCCGACGACACCGCCGACCCGGTGCATGTCGCCGCGGACCTGATCAGCCAGGCCGAGCACGACCCGCTCGCGGCGAGCGTGCTGGTCACCCCGTCGACCGAGCTCGCCGACGCGGTCGACCGTGAACTCGCCCGGCAGGTGCCGGTGACCAAGCACGCCGAGCGGATCACCACCGCGCTCGGCGGCGTCCAGTCGGGCACCGTGCTGGTCGACGACCTCGACGCAGGGCTGGCGGTGGTCGACGCGTACGCCGCCGAGCACCTGGAGATCCAGACCCGCGACGCGCGGCAGTGGGCACTTCGGGTACGCAACGCCGGCGCGATCTTCGTCGGGGCGTACTCGCCGGTCTCGCTCGGTGACTACTGCGCGGGTTCCAACCACGTGCTGCCCACCGGCGGCTGCGCCCGGCACTCCTCCGGGCTGTCGGTGCAGTCGTTCCTGCGCGGCGTCCACCTGGTCGAGTACGACGCCGACGCGCTGCGTGACGTCGCTGGCCACGTGGTCACCCTGGCGAACGCGGAGGACCTGCCGGCGCACGGCCAGGCGGTCCGGGCCAGGTTCGCCGACGCGGCCGGTGCCGACCAGCCGGCGGAACCGGCGGTGACCCGGTGACCGGCGTCCCGTTCACCCTCGACGACCTGCCGATCCGCGAGGAGTTCCGGGGGCGTGACCCGTACGGGGCACCGCAGCTGGACGTGCCGGTGCGGCTCAACACCAACGAGAACTCCTATCCGCTGCCGGAGGTGGTGGTCGACGCGATCGCCACCGCGGTCACCGCCGAGCTGCGGGAGCTCAACCGTTATCCGGACCGGGACGCGACCGCGCTGCGGACCGACCTGGCCGGCTATCTCGGTCGTGGGCTCACCCCGGCCGGGGTGTGGGCGGCCAACGGGTCCAACGAGATCCAGCAGCAGCTGCTGCAGGTGTTCGCCGGGCCGGGCCGGGTGGCGTTGGGCTTCACCCCGGCGTACTCGATGCATCCGCTGCTGGCGTTGGGTACCGGCACCCGGTGGGTGGACGGCCGCCGCGGGCCCGATTTCGGGCTGACCACGGCGGACGCCGTGGCGCAGGTCGCCGAGCACCGGCCGGACCTGGTGTTCCTCTGCTCGCCGAACAACCCGACCGGGACGGCCCTGGACCCGGCGGTGGTGGACGCGGTGCTGGCCACCGCGCCCGGGATCGTCGTGGTGGACGAGGCGTACGCCGAGTTCGCCCGGCCCGGCACCCGCAGCGCGCTGGAGCTGCTGCCGGCGCACCCACGTCTGGTGGTGACCCGGACGATGAGCAAGGCGTTCGGCTTCGCCGGGGGTCGGCTCGGCTACCTGGCTGCGCATCCGGCGGTGGTCGACGCGGTCCAGTTGGTGCGGCTGCCGTACCACCTCTCGGCGTTGACCCAGGCGGCCGCCCGGGCCGCCCTGGCGCACCGGGACACGCTGCTCGGTACCGTAGCGGTGATCAAGCAGCAGCGGGACCGGATCGTGTCGCGGCTGCGGGAGTTCGGGCTGCGCGTCGCCGACAGTGACGCCAACTTCGTGCTGTTCGGCGTCGGTGGGGATCAGCGGGCGGTCTGGCGGGGGCTGCTGGAGCGCGGGGTGCTGGTCCGCGACGTCGGGCTGCCCGGCTGGCTGCGGGTGACGGCCGGTACGCCCCAGGAGACCGACGCCTTCCTGACCGCGATGGCCGAGCTGGCCGCACCGGCTGATCTCACCGCACCGGCTGATCTCACCGCACCGGCTGATCTCACCGCACCGGCTGAGGTCACCTCGATGACTGGGAACGGAGTGACGACATGAGCCGCACGGCGCGGGTGGAGCGCACCACGGCCGAGACGAAGGTGCTGGTCGAGCTGGGTCTCGACGGCACCGGCGCAGCCGACATCAGCACCGGTGTCGGCTTCTACGACCACATGCTCAACCAGATCGCCCGGCACGGCGGCTTCGACCTGACCGTGCGGACCGTCGGTGACCTGGAGATCGACGCACATCACACGATGGAGGACACCGCCATCGCCCTGGGTACCGCGCTGCGCCAGGCGCTCGGGGACAAGGCCGGCATCCGGCGGTACGGTTCGGCGACCATCCCGATGGACGAGGTGCTGGTCCGGGCCGCCATCGACCTGTCGGGCCGGCCGTACGTCGTGCACGACGAGCCGGCTCTCGCGCCGTACATCGGGCCGGTCTACCCGACCAGCATGACCCGGCACATCTGGGAGTCCCTCGGCCACTCCGCGATGATCACCCTGCACGTGTCGGTGCTGCGGGCGGCGCGCGACGGCGGGCACCCGGACGCGCACCACGTGGTCGAGGCCCAGTTCAAGGCGGTGTCCCGGGCGTTGCGCGAGGCGGTGGCGGTCGATCCGCGATCCGCTGGCGCGGTGCCCAGCACCAAGGGTGCGTTGTAACGTGGGCAGCTTCCTGCCGGTGGCGCTGTTCGCGCTCGCCGGAGTGCTGGTCGGCGGTGCCTGGTCGCTGCACCGGCAAGGTGCCGGCCGCAGCTCCGTCGGGCTGGCCGCCGGGCTGGCCCTGCTGGCCGCCGCTGGCGGCGTGTTCTGGCTGCTGCCCGGAGGTGACTGATGGTCCCGCGTACGCCTCGGGTCGTGGTGCTCGACTACGGCTCCGGCAACCTGCGTTCCGCGCAGCGTGCCCTGGCGCGGGCCGGTGCCGAGGTGACCGTCACCGCCGATCTGGCCGCCGCCGAGGCGGCCGACGGGCTGGTGGTGCCGGGCGTCGGCGCGTACGCCGCCTGCATGGCCGGCATAGACGCGTTGGGTGCCGCTGCGACGATCGCCGGCCGGGTCGCCGCCGGGCGGCCGGTACTGGGTATCTGCGTCGGCATGCAGATCCTCTTCGAGTACGGCGAGGAGCACGGCGTGGTCACCAAGGGGCTCGGACTGTTGCCCGGCGGGGTGCGCCGGTTGCCCGCCGAGCGGGTGCCGCACATGGGCTGGAACACGGTCGGGCCGCCGGCCGGCAGCGCGCTGTTCGCCGGGTTGCCGCCCGACGCCCGGTTCTACTTCGTCCACTCGTACGCGGCGCTCGCCGTCGATCCGCTGACCGCGGCCGGCGCGCTGGTGACCACGGCCGACCACGAAGGCGGTTTCGTCGCGGCGGCCGAGCGGGGGCCGCTGTCGGCGACCCAGTTCCATCCGGAGAAGTCCGCCCAGACCGGGGCCGCTCTGCTGGGTAACTGGCTGGCGAGCCTCGGCCAGGGTGGCAACGACCGGCGGGAGATCCGGTGAGCAAGGAACGGGCCCGTCGTCGGGCGGTGCGGCTCGCGCAGCAGGAGAAGGAGCGGGCGGCCCGGGCCCGCAGCACCACCCGTCGGAAGCGCCGCCAGGCGACGTTGCGCCGGCTCACCCCACGCCGCCCCGGCGGGCGGACCGGCCGACTGTTCGTCCGGCGCAGCCGGACCGAACGGGCCGGGATCGCCGTGTCGGCCGTGGCCTCGTTGGTCGTGGTGTGGCTGGCCGTGCCCGACATGGCGTTGCGCCTGCTCCTGATCGCCGTCCTGTTGCTCGTGGCGCCGGCCGCCGTGGTGATCGCGCTCGGCCGGCGTACCTGAATCCACCATCTCGAGGAGATCTTTCCGTGACGCTGATTCTGCTTCCCGCTGTCGATGTCGCCGATGGCCAGGCCGTTCGCCTGGTCCAGGGTGCCGCCGGCAGCGAAACCTCCTACGGTGACCCGCTGGAGGCTGCGCTGACCTGGCAGCGTGACGGCGCGGAATGGATCCACCTGGTCGACCTGGACGCCGCGTTCGGCCGGGGCAGCAACGCCCACCTGCTCGCCGAGGTGGTCCGGCAGATCGACGTGGCGGTGGAGTTGTCCGGGGGCATCCGCGACGACGAGTCCCTCGCCGCCGCGTTGGGTACCGGCGCCGCCCGGGTCAACATCGGTACCGCCGCGCTGGAGGATCCGGTCTGGTGTGACCGGGTCGTCGGCGAGTACGGCGACCGGGTGGCGATCGGGCTGGACGTGCGTGGGCGTACCCTCGCGGCCCGGGGCTGGACCCGCGAGGGCGGGGACCTTTTCGAGATCCTGGAACGGCTGGACAAGGCCGGTGCCGCCCGGTACGTGGTCACCGACATCACCAAGGACGGCACCATGCGGGGGCCGAACGTGGACCTGCTGCGCGAGGTCTGCGCCCGGACCGACGCACCGGTGATCGCCTCCGGCGGTGTCTCCGCCCTGGACGACCTGCGCGCACTGGCCACCTTGGAGTCGATCGGAGTGGAGGGCGTGATCGCCGGTAAGGCGCTCTACGCCGGCGCGTTCACCGTCGCCGAGGCGCTCGCCGCGCTGCGTGACGCCGCGACCTCGGGTGACCAGCCGTGACGGTGGCGGTCCGGGTGATCCCGTGTCTGGATGTCGACGCCGGCCGGGTGGTGAAGGGGATCAACTTCGTCGACCTGCGCGACGCAGGGGATCCGGTCGAGTTGGCCTCGGCGTACGACGCCGCCGGTGCCGACGAGCTGACCTTCCTCGACGTCACCGCCTCCTCCGACGACCGGGGCACGATGCTGGACGTGGTGCGGCGGACGGCCGAGTCGGTGTTCATCCCGCTCACGGTCGGCGGCGGGGTACGGTCGGTGGTCGACGTGGACACCCTGCTGCGGGCCGGAGGGGACAAGGTCGGGGTGAACACGGCGGCGATCGCCCGCCCGGAGCTGATCGCCGAGATCGCCGACCGGTTCGGCCGGCAGGTGCTGGTGTTGTCGCTGGACGTCCGCCGGGCCGGCCCGCAGACGATCGCCAGCGGCGACACGCCCAGCGGCTTCGAGGTCACCACCCACGGTGGTCGTCGGGGGACCGCGATCGACGCGGTCCAGTGGGCGCGGCGCGGCGCTGAGCTGGGGGCGGGGGAGATCCTGCTGAACTCGATGGACGCGGACGGCACCAAGAGCGGTTTCGACGTGGAGCTGATCGCCGCGGTGCGGGCGGTCGTCGACATCCCGGTGATCGCCAGCGGCGGGGCCGGCGCGACCGGGCACTTTCCGCCGGCGGTCGCCGCCGGCGCCGACGCGGTTCTCGCGGCAAGCGTGTTCCACTTCGGTGAGTTGACGATCGGCGCGGTCAAGCAGGAGCTGCGCGCCGCCGGCCACCCGGTGCGCTGACCCGCCGGCCGGGGGCGGCCCGGCGGCACGGGGTCAGCCCGGCCCGCGCTGGGCGACGGTCGAGTTCTCCACCGACTGCCGGGGGGTGGGCAGCAGCCGGCCGGTGTACTCGACCATCGCCGCGTTGTGGTCCTGGTCGTCGAGGCGCCAGTCGTTGTCCGCCGTGGCGTACCGGCGGGTCAGCACGCCGTGCACGCTGTCCACCGTCGTGGTCAGCCCGCCACGGGGGCGGTCGCGCCACAGCTGCTCACCGGAGAGGGTGACCTGGAACCAGCCGTCGGTGACCGAGATCAGGTCGGCACCGAGTAGCCGGCGTACCCCGGTCTCGATCTCCGCACGGTCGGGAATCGCCTGGTTGAGGTGTTCCGCGGTGGCGAGCACGTCGACCAGCCGTACGCCCTCGGGCCGGCGGCTCAGCGGCGAGCGCCGGTGCCGACCAACCTTGCCCGCGATGACCACCGAGACGAAGATCCACGCGTCCGACCAAGCCCACCCCTCGTCCATCATCAGCCAATGATGCCGCGCCGGGCGCGCGGGCGGAACTCCTGTGCTTGGCTGTGGACATGCTTTTGCCACGCCCCACCCGGTCGACCCGGGTGGCCGGACATTTCACAGTCGACGCGACGACCGGGCTACATGCTCCGGAAAGCGTGGCTGACCTGCTGCGCGAGCTCATCGGTCCGGCGACCGGCCTGCCGTTGGCGGCGGCCGGTCCGGGCGACGACGGCGTTGTCAGTTTGCAGCTGACCGACGACCCGACGCTGGGCGCGGAGGGCTACCGGCTCCGGATCGACCCGAGCGGGGTACGGGCGTGGGCCGGCACCGAGGCAGGCCTGCGGTGGGCGGTGCAGACGCTGCGCCAGCTGCTGCCCGACCAGGTGTACGCCGCCGAGCCGGCCCGTGGCGTGTCCTGGCGGTTGCCGGCGGTCGAGATCGTCGACGTGCCGACGTACGCCTGGCGGGGCTCGTTGCTGGACGTCGCCCGCTGGTGTCATCCGCTGCCGTTTCTCTACCGCTACGTCGATCTCCTCGCCCTGCACAAGCTCAACACCCTGCATCTGCACCTCACCGACGACCAGGGGTGGCGCTTCGAGGTACGCCGGTTTCCCCAGCTGACCGAGGTGGGCGGTTTCCGGGCCGAATCGCCGGCCGGGCATGCCCGCGATGGTCGGGGCGACGCAACGCCGCACGGCGGCTGGTACCAGCAGTCCGAACTGCGCGACCTGGTGGCGTACGCCGCCCGGCGCGGGGTGCGGATCATGCCGGAGATCGACCTGCCGGGCCATGCCCAGGCGGCGATCGCGGCCTACCCGGAGTTCGGCAACGACCCGGGCCGGCGGTTGGCGGTCGGCACCACCTGGGGCATCTCCACCCATGTGTTGAACCTGGAACCGGCCACCCTGACCGCGGTCTGCGACATCCTCGACGAGGTGGTCGACGTCTTTCCGTTCGAGTACGTGCACGTCGGCGGCGACGAGGTACCGACCGCCGAGTGGGTGGCGAGCCCGGCCGCCACCGCCCGTGCGGCAGAGTTGGGCCTGGGCCGGGTGGCCGACCTGCAGGGTTGGTGGACCGGCCGGCTGGCCGCGCACCTGGCCGGGCACGGTCGGCGGATCGCCGTCTGGGACGAGTTGCTCGACCGGGGCGTGCCGGCGGGGGCGACGGTCTTCGCCTGGCGGGGCACCGACCGGATTGCCGCCGCCCGGGCCGCCGGCCTGCCGGCGGTGGCCGCCCCGTTCAGCCACACCTATTTCGACTGGGCCGAGTCCGACGATCCGGCGGAACCGCTGGCGATCGCCGGGGTGCTGCCGCTGGACACGGTGTACGGGTTCCAGCCCGGTGACGTGCTCGGCGTGCAGGGCCAGCTGTGGAGCGAGTACCTGCCGACCGGGCCGAGCGTGTGGTGGCGGGCGTTCCCCCGGTTGGCGGCGCTGGCCGAGGTGGGGTGGTCGGGGCCGGTGCCGGTGGACGCCGACGGCGCACTACCGCCGGGGAGGCGGGCCGAGTTCCGTGGCCGCCTGGCCGGGCACCTGCGCCGGCTGGATCAACTCGGGGTCGGCTACCGGCCGCTCGACTGAGCGCCGCGGCTGGGCCGGGCGCTGTGGCCGGTCTGTGCGCCGTGGCTCGACTGAGCACAGCGGGAGGAAGAACTGCGCCAACGGTCCGATACAGAGGGCATACAGCACGGTGCCGAGGCCGACCGTGCCGCCCAGTAGCCAGCCGGTGCCCAGCACGGTGACCTCGATCACGGTGCGGACCAGGCGGACCGAGCTGCCCGGGTGGCGGGTCACCCAGCCGGTCATCAGCCCGTCGCGGGGACCGGGTCCAAAACGGGCGCCGATGTAGAGGCCGGTCGCCAGACCGTTGAGCACGACGCCGGCGATTAACCAGCCGATCCGTACGGGGAGTCCGGTCGGGCTGGGCAGTACGGCGAGGGCGGCGTCCACCGCGATGCCGATGACCACCACGTTGCTGACGGTGCCCAGCCCGGGGCGTTGGCGCAGCGGAATCCACAGCAGGAGGACGGCGGCTCCGGTGATCACGGTCACCGTGCCGAAGCTGAGCCCGGTCCGCCCGGCGAGGCCTTGGTGGAAGACGTCCCAGGGGTTGAGTCCGAGGTGCGGTTCGATCATCAGCGCCATGCTGACCCCGTACAGCACCAGACCGAGGTAGAGCTGTCCGAGTCGGCGGGGGAGCCGGTCGCCACCGTTGCCAATCTTCTTCACGCATGCCACTCTGAAGGCCAATCGATCCGGATGGCTACGGCCAATTGGGGGTAGGTGGCATGGCTGTCGTGGTGCGAGGGAGCCAATTGGCCCGACTGCTCGGTCAGTGGCACGCGCTGCCGGGGCGGCGGCGCAACCCGGACTACGCCGCGCTGGCCGGGGCGGTCCGGGGGCTGCTCGCCGACGGACGGCTGGCGCTCGGTGTCCGGTTGCCGGCCGAGCGGGAGCTCGCCGAGGCGCTGCGGGTCAGCCGGACCACCGTCACGGCCGCGTACCGCAGCCTGCGCGAGTCCGGGCACCTGACCAGCCGCCGGGGTGCCGGCAGCTGGACCACGCTGCCCAGCGGGCACCAGGTCGCCAGCTCCGGGCTGTGGACCGCCGACACCGACCTGGACATGATCGACCTCGGGTACGCGGCGTTGGCGGCTCCGCCGGAGTTGGTGCCGGCGGCCCGGGCCGCCGCCGAGGACCTGCCCCGTTACCTGCAGCACGCCGGCTACTTTCCGACCGGACTGGCCGAGCTGCGGTCGGCGATCGCCCAGACCTACACCCGTCGCGGACTGACCACCAGCCCCGAGCAGATCATGGTCACCAGCGGCACTCAGCATGCCCTCGACCTGGTGCTACGGCTGCTGCTGCCGCCCGGTGCGACGGTGCTGGTGGAGTCGCCCACGTACCCCAACGCGTTGGCCGCGTTGGCGGCCCGTCGTGCCCGTATCGCCACCCATGGCCTGGCCACGACCGGCGACGGTGGCGGCTGGGACGCCGAGTTGCTGCTCGGCGCGATCCGTCAGGACCGGCCCCGGCTGGCGTACCTGATTCCCGAGTTCCAGAACCCGACCGGTTATCTCATGTCGACGGAGCTGCGTGAACGGGTCGTCGCGGCGGCCCATGCCATCGGCACCGACCTGGTTGTCGACGAGTCGTTCGTCGACCTTCCGCTCGACGGCACGGTGGTGCCACCGCCCACCGCGCTGTTCGACCGGCACTCGCGGGTGATCTCCATCGGCGGGATGAGCAAGCCCTACTGGGGTGGGCTGCGGATCGGTTGGGTACGGGCCTCCGCGCCCCTGGTGCAGCGCCTCGCCGCGCTACGGGTCGGCGTGGACATGGCCGGTCCGGTGCTCGACCAACTGGTCGGGGTGCACCTGCTGGCCGCTGCCGACACCATCGTGCCGGCCCGGCTGGCCCAGCTTGCCGCTCAGCGCGACGCGCTGCTCGCCGAGTTGGCCGCCGCGTTGCCGGAGTGGCGGGTGACCGTGCCGCACGGTGGAGTGACGCTCTGGGCGGAGCTGGACGGCCCGATCTCCAGCGCGTTGGCGCGGGCCGCGGAGGAGGCCGGGGTACGGCTGGCACCCGGCCCCAGGTTCGGCATCGACGGCACCCTGGAGCGGTTCCTGCGGCTGCCGTTCACCCTACCGGTGCCGGTGCTGACCGACGCGGTGCGGCGTATCGCGGCGGTGCGCTATGACCTGGACCGCACCAGCCGCCGCCAGTGGCGGGAGCCCGCGATGATCGCCTGACGGCGGCTGGTGCCCGACCCCACGGTCAGATCTCGGCGAGTTGCCCGGCGTACATCTGGTCGATCTGGGTGGCGAAGTTGCTCTCCACGCTGCGGCGCTTGACCTTCATCGACGGCGTCATCTCGCCGTCCTCGATGGTCAGGTCGCGGTCGAGGACAGTGAACTTCTTGATCGTCTCCCAGCGGTTGAGTTTGCTGTTGAGCTCGTTGACGTAGCCCTCGACGAGGGTGTGCATCTCGGGTGAGGAGACGATCTCCGAATACGGTCGGTCGGCCAGCGGGCCACCGGCAGCCCAGTCGGCGACGGCGTCCGGATCCAGGGCGATCAGCATGGTGCAGTAGTTGCGGGCCTGTCCGATCACCACCGCCTGCGAGGTGTACGGGCAGATCGCCTTGAAGATACCTTCGATGTGCGACGGCGCGACGTACTTGCCGCCGGAGGTCTTGACCAGGTCCTTCTTGCGGTCGGTGATGTTGAGGAACCCGTCGCTGTCGAGGGTGCCGATGTCGCCGGTGCGGAAGAACCCGTCGGCGGTGAACGCCTCGGCGGTCTCGTCCGGCAGGTTGTGGTAGCCGCGCATCACCGGCGCGCCGCGCAGCAGGACCTCGCCGTCGTCGTCGATGCGGCACTCCAGGTCACCGAGCGCCTGCCCGACGCTGCCGATCTTGATCTGCGCCGGCCGGTTGACGAAGTTCGCGGCGCTGGCCTCGGTCAGTCCGTAGCCTTCGCAGATCGGCAGGTTGGCGGCGGCGAAGAACTCGGCGATGTCCGGACTCAGCGGAGCCGAGCCGGACACCAGGGCCTTGATCTGCCCGCCGAGGCGGGCCTGCAGCTTGCTGAAGACCAGCTTCTCGGCGATCGCGTACTTGATCTTCAAACCTCCGGGCACGGCCAAGCCGGCCTGCTCCAGGTCGACCTTTCGCCGGCCGACGCCGACCGCCCAGCTGAAGATCTTCGCCTTGGCGCCGCCCGCGTCCTGTGCTGTGGTGACGGCCTTGTTGTAGACCTTCTCGAAGACCCGTGGAGCCGCGCACATCAGGGTCGGCCGGACCACCGACAGCATCTCGACGAGCTTGTCCACCCGCCCGTCCACGTAGGTCGGCAAGCCGACGTGGATGATGCTGCACAGCAGGGTCTTGCCGAACGAGTGCGACAGTGGCAGCCAGAGGTACTGCAGGTCGTCGGCGTTCATGATGCCGCATTGCGACTGGGCCACCGCCTCCCAGCACCAGCCCCGGTGCAGCAACTCGACGCCCTTGGGTCGGCCGGTGGTGCCGGAAGTGTAGATCAACGTGGCCAGGTGCTCGGGCTCGATCGTGGTGGCGATCCGCTCGATGAGTCCGGGTTCGGCGGCCAGCGCCACTGCGCCGCGTTGCTCCAGTTCCGCCAGGGTGAGCTGGGGGACCGCCGCGGAGGGGTCGGCCGTCCCGTCGATCAGGACCACGTGGGTCAGTGCCGGCAACTGTGCGCCGGTGATCTTGCTGGCCTGGGTGAGGTTCTCCGCGATCAGGACCTTCGATCCGGAGTCTTCGATGATGAAGGTCGCGTCCGCAGGCTCGGTGGTCGGGTAGACGGTCGTCGTCGCCCCGGCGGCGCACATGATGCCCAGGTCGGCGAGGACCCATTCGAGTCGGGTGTTGGCCAGGATCGCCACCCGGTCCTCGTTGCCGATGCCCAGGGAGTAGAGGCCGGCGGCGATCGCCTTGGTGCGCTCGGCGACCTGGCTCCAGGTCAGCCAGGTCAGGCCGGAATCGCCGGGTGCGGGGGAGGCGAAGGCGTTCTTGGCCGGCGTCGCCGCCACGCGCTGCAGGAACATGTCGGGAATCGACCGGTATGGGACATCGATCGCCATCGGGTGCGTCGCCTCCGTATATGTGATAGTGAGCGCCGTCACGTAAATTCGGTGTTACCGAAGGGTAGTGCCAAGGCGGCGCTTCGGCTAGTCCGTGGCGTCCGTCGGCAGCGGTCACCAGCTCGTAGCCTGCGGTTCTCTGCCAGTGGGCCCGCTCGGTGGATCCGGTGCACGCGACACCGGACCCGACGGACGCGTCACCCAATGCCGACGGTATAGAGGTTTCGGTATATAAGACTGCCGAGCCGCCCCGCATACGATCCCATCGATCGATATCCCGATCGTCCACCCGCGACCCAGAGGGCCACAAGCCGACGCGGGTGTCCGCATTGAGGAAAGGACAGGGATGACAGTTCTCCGTACCCACAGCCGCCGGCTGATGCTGGTCGGCTGTGCCGCCGCGGTCGCCACCGCACTGATCGGCAATCCGGCCGCCGCCGCTCCGGCTGGAGAGATCCAGCTCGCCGGTGGCGCCACCGCGGTCACGGACAGCTACATCGTGGTACTGAAGGACGCCGCCGTCGCCGGCAGGGCCGACGCGGCCCGCGCCGCCGCGGTCGCCGACCGGGCCGGCAGCCTCGCCGGACAGTACGGTGGTGCCGTCAACCGGGTGTTCGGCACGGCGGTCAACGGCTTCGAGGCCAAGCTTTCCGCCTCCGCCGCCCGTCGACTGGCCGCCCACTCGTCGGTGGCGTACGTCGAGCAGAACCACACCGTGTCGATCGCCGCGACCCAGACCAACCCGCCGTCCTGGGGCCTGGACCGTATCGACCAGCGCAACCGTCCGCTGAACAACTCCTACACGTACCCGAACACCGGCAGCAACGTCACCGCGTACATCATCGACACCGGCATCCGTACCACCCACAACGACTTCGGTGGACGGGCCCGCGCCGGCTACGACGCCTTCGGCGGCACCTCGGCCGACTGCAACGGCCACGGCACCCACGTCGCCGGCACGGTCGGCGGCACCGCGTACGGGGTGGCCAAGGGCGTGAGGCTGGTGGCTGTCCGGGTGCTCAACTGCTCCGGCAGCGGCACCACCGCCGGTGTCATCGCCGGCGTCAACTGGGTCACCGCCAACGCCGTCAAGCCGGCCGTGGCGAACATGAGCCTCGGCGGCGGCGCGAGCAGCACGCTGGACAGCGCGGTGGCCAGCTCCATCTCCTCCGGCATCAGCTACGCGGTCGCGGCCGGCAACTCCAACGCCAACGCCTGCAACTCCTCGCCGGCCCGGGTCGCCAACGCCATCACGGTCGGCGCCACCACCAGCACCGACGCCCGGGCGTCCTACTCCAACTACGGCACCTGCCTGGACATCTTCGCGCCGGGGTCGTCGATCACCGCGCCGTGGTACACCAGCAACACCGCCACCAACACCATCAGCGGCACCTCGATGGCCGCCCCGCACGTGGCCGGCGCCGCCGCTTTGGTGCTCGGCCAGTTCCCCGCCTACACCCCGGCGCAGGTGACCAGCTACCTGGTCGCCAACGCCACCACCGGAGTGGTGACCAGCCCGGGCACCGGCTCCGCCAACCGCCTGCTCTTCGTGGTCAACTGACCTCACGGCCTGGCTGACCCACCCGACGAATCGAGCAGTGCGCGCGGCCCCCGGGAACCCCCAGCGCCCGGGGGCCGCACCTTGTCCGTCCGTCGGCCACCCTCGGCCACCGGTGGCCGACGGTGGCCGACGGTGGCCGACGCGACGATGCCGCGACGAAGATCAGTCGTCGTGACGGTCGTCGTCCCGACCCCGCCGGTCGTCGTCGCGGTCGTCGTCCCGGTCGCCGTCGCCGTCGTCCCGGTCGACGTCCCAGATGTCGCCCGTGGTCCGGTCGACGTCGAGATCCCACTCGACCGCGCCGGCCCTGATCTCGACCTCCCAGACCGGCCGGCCGTCCTCATGGTCGCGTTCGATCTCGGTGACCCGGCCGCCGCCGACGTGGTCCAGCGCGATCCGCTTTGCCTGCTCGACGTCGATCGGAGCAGTGGTGGTGGTGCCGTCCTGGCGACTGCGTGCGCCGGTGCCGGCGGTGCCGGTGCCGGTGGTGGCGGCCGAAGCCGGTGAGACGGTCGCGTCGACCGGGCGGGCGGGCGTGGCCGCACCCGACGTCTGCTGCGCCGCGGCGCCGAGGGCCGTACCGGCCCCCGCCAACGCCGCCACCACACCGACGCCGGCCATCACGATCACAGACTTGCGTGCCATCTCGAACCTCCTGGTGTCGTCGTGTCGACGTGAAGGTTCGCGCGACGTCCGATAGCGGCGCGCTGTACGAGCGCTAAGGCCCGGTTAAGGCCGGGCCGGTGGTCCCAGCCGCAGCGTCACGACGGTCCCGGGCGACCCGCTGGCCAGCTCGAGGCGTCCGCCGCTGGACATCGCCGCCCGGGCGGCGATGTCCAGACCGAGTCCGGTTCCACCGGCCGGGGAGACGCCCCGGCCGGCCAGCCCGGCCGGCATACCCGGACCACGGTCGGTCACCACCAGCGTGGCCCCGGCGGCGGCATCGCCGTGCGCCACCAGGGTGACCGCGAAGCCGGTCCCGTCCGGCGTGTGCGCGAAGACGTTGCCCAGCAGCGCGTCGACGGCGGCGGCCAACTCGTCGGCGTCCACCCCGACCGGCAGCGGACCGGGCACCAGATCCATGCTGACTGTCCGGCCGGTGTCCTCGGCCAGCACCGACCAGAACTCCACCCGGTCGCGGACCACCGCCGCGGCGTCGGCTACGGCGGCCCGGCCGGGGATCGCAGCCGGCCCGCAACTGCGCCGACGCGCCTGACGGATGAGCGCGGTGACGGCGCGCTCCAACGAATCCACCCCGGCGGTCACCCGAGCCGCGTCGGCGGGCTCGGGCAACGATTCGGCCTCCAGCCGCAGCGCGGTCAGTGGAGTACGCAGCCGATGTGACAGGTCGGCGATCTGTTCCCGCTCGTCGCGCAGCAGTTCCTGGATCCGCGCGGCCAGGTGGTTCAACGCGCCAGCGACCTCGCGCAGCTCCGGCGGGCCGCCGGGCTGTGCCCGGGCTGACAGTTCCGCGTTGGCCAGCCGGTGCGACACCGCCGACAGCTCGGTGATCGGCGCCACCAGACGCCGGGCCAGCCGGTCGGCGACCAGCAGGCCGACCAGGACCAGTACGGCGCCGAGCCCGGCCAGCACCGCCCACGCCTGGCGGACCCCGCGCTCCAACTCGGCGGCCGGGACAAAGGCGCGGATCACCGCCGTACCGTCGGGTCGGCCCTGCACCGCGACCAGGATCTCGCGTCCGCCGGTGCCCGCCGCAGTCAGGCTGCGGCCATTGCCGGCCAGCTCGACCGCCGGGGTCGGTGCGACCTGGTCGCCGAGGACGGTGCCGTCGGGCAGGTAGACCGTGACCGGACGGTCGGTGGTGGCGGTCAGCTGGTCGATGGTCAACCGCAAGGTGGCGGCATCGGCGGTGCCGACCAGCGACACGATCGACTGGACGTCCGCCGTGGCGGCGACGATCGCCCGGTCCTGCGCGACGGTCCGCAGCAGCAGTGCCAGCGGCACCAGGAACGCGACCAGCACCAGCGTGGTGGTGGCGGCGACGAGCAGGGTCAGCCGGCGTCTCACGGCGCGCCGTCCGGAGCGGCCAGGCGCACCCCGACCCCGCGTACGGTGCGCAGGTAACGTGGCTGACCAGCGGTCTCGCCGAGCTTGCGGCGCAGCCACGACAGGTGGACGTCGACGGTCTTGTCCGCGCCGCCGTACGGCACCCGCCACACCTCGGTGAGCAGCTCCCGTTTGGTGACCACCTGTCCGGCCCTGGCCGCCAGGTAGTGCAGCAGATCGAACTCGCGTGGCGTCAGCTCCAGCCCGGCGCCGGCCAGGCTCGCCTGGCGGCTGCGGGCGTCGATGTGCAGGTCGCCGACGCGAACCGCGTCGTCGGTCGACTCGCCGGCACCCCGCCGCAGCACCGCACGGATCCGGGCGTCGAGCTGCGCCGCCGTGAACGGCTTGACCACGTAGTCGTCGGCGCCGGCGTCGAGACCACGGACGATCTCGGACTCGTCGTCGCGGGCGGTGGCGATGATCACCGGGACCCGGTTGACCGCGCGCAGCATCCGGAGCATCTCCAGCCCGTCGAGGTCCGGCAGACCCAGGTCCAGGACCACCAGGTCCGGCCGGTCGTCCAGTGCGTGCTGCAGTCCGGCCATCGCGCTGTGCACGGCGGCGACCGCGTGTCCGCGTTCGCGCAGCGCCCGCATCAGCGGGGTACGGATCGCCAGGTCGTCCTCGATGAGCAGCAGCCGGGCCACAGCAGTGCACGCTACCCGGCCGCAAGATCGGCAGCGGCCCGCGTTAACGGTTCTTTATACGCCCCCGGCGTTGCCGTTAACGCTGCTCGGGGCATCATCGCGGGATGAACCGTCGAGTCCTGCTCGCCGTCGCCGGCTGGTGCCTCGCCGCCGTCGTGGCGACCCTGATCGGACTGGCCGCGCTGCGGGTGGTCGGCGAAGGGTTGACCGGCGGTCCGGCCGGCGAGGTGCTCAGCCAGGAGGAGATCGCCCACGACCTCGCGGCCGCGCCGACGGCGGCCTCGGCCGCGTCGGGTGCCGTCCCGCCCGGTTCAGGCACCGCATCTGCACCGCCGAGCGCCGCCCCGCCGTCGGCGTCGCCGGGTGCCGGTGGTCCCGAACCCTCGCCCACCGCCACCGCCACCCGCCAGGTGGCGGCCACCCCCGGCGGCACCGTGGTCGCCCAGTGTGCCGACGGGTTGGCCAGTCTGGTCTCCTGGGCCCCGGCGCAGGGTTACCGGGCGATCGACGGGGACCGGGGTCCGGACGACGACGCAGAGGTGAGCTTCCAGGGCCCGGCCGGGGAGTACGAGGTGACCGTCGGCTGCGTCGCAGGCCGGCCGGAGATCACCTGGGAGTTGGACGACTGATCCGGCCCGGGTCACTGGTAGCGGCTCGAGTTGACCGACCAGTCGTAGGTGGCACGGACCCAGTGCCGCCGGGTGGCGACCAGCCGGACCACCGCTGGCGGCGCGTCGGTCAGCACGTCGGCCTGCAGCCGCAGGAACTGGGCGAGGCCGTCGTTGAACCGCTCGGCGGCGTCGAGGAGCGCGGAGGCCGGGTCCCGGCCGGTCTCGTGGGCGATCACAGAGGCCAGATTGTGCTGGTCCTGGCCGTGTTCCTTGGCGTAGGAGAACAGGTCGTTGCACCAGCAGACCAGATCCGCGGCGACAGTGTTCAATTCCGCGAGCTTCGAGTCAACTCGGTGACGGGAATGCGGCAGTCCGCTTTCGGCGAGGTCGGTGAGCGCGAAACTGGGCAGTACCGCGCCGGTGTGCCGGCGCATCTGTACGTACTCGGCGATCGCCGGCACCCGGCCCTGTTGACGGTTGCTGGCTTCCCAGAGCAGGGCGAAGAGGTAGTGGTGCAGCGAAGCGGCGAATCGCAACAGGACCCCGGGCTGGCCGAACCGGCGGATCCGGAAACAGAGGTCTGCGAGCGCGGCCGCCAGCGGCGCGGGCCCGTCCTCCGTCGGGCCGGCCGGTGCCCCGTACCGGTCAAGGACCTGCATCAGCGGGCTGATCACCGGCGAGACCCGGCAGGGGTCGGCGCCGAGGCCGTCCTCGTCGCAGACGTCGTCGAGCGCGAACAGCCAGGTGATCAGGTCGCTGAGCAGTTGCGCGCGGGGCGGGTCGGCGTACGGCGCGGCCCGCGCCGCGAGTTCGGCGGCGTTGGCCCGCCGCAACCGGAGCGCGGTGTGCGGCTTGGTGATCAGTCCGAATTGGTCGGCCCAGCCGATCGAGGACTCGGCCATCGTCGACTGGTGCGGGTTGGCCCGCGGACGGAACGGCGGCGTCACCACCGACGCCAGCGCGAACGTGGGCATGCGACCTCCAGCCGGGCGCCCGGGGGAGGGGTGGCGTACCGGTGTGATCATCATCGCGGTCGGCGCCCGCTGCGGCGAGTGCCGCCGCTAGAAGCCGAAGCCGGCGTTACGCAATCGTTCTTCGATCGTCGCCGGACAGTCGATCTGGACCTGGGCCACCCGCTGGCGGCCGGTCAGGAACATCACGAGCTCACCGGGAGCCGCGCTGATCAGTACGGGGTCGCTGCCGGTGCCGGTGGTCACCTCGCCGTAGCCGTCGGCGACCACCCGCACCGCGCCGTCGAACCGGCGCAGCCGCAGCTTGCTGACCCCGACGACGCGCTTCCACAGCGCCGCCTGCTCGCCCGGCGGGATCTCCCGGGGTTCCCAGCCCTGCTGGGCGCGGCGGACGTCCTCATGGTGGATGAAGAATTCCATCAGGTTGACGAGCTCGTCGGTGATCGGGTTGCTCAGCGGGCTCCACACCGGCGGCTGGCGGACCATCTGTACGAGGTCCGGGAACGGCCGGGCGGCCAACTCCGTCCGGACGCGTTCGCTGTATCCGCGCAGTACCGGCAGCCAGATGCCCGGACCCGCGTCAGGGCGTCGTTCCCGCACCACCAGATGCGCGGCGAGGTCGCGCGTCGTCCATCCATCGTTGATGGTGGGAGCATCCGGGCCGACCGCGAGGAACAGGTCGGCGAGGGCTTGACGTTCCATCTGTGCAAACCGCGCCATGTACCGATCCTAGGGGCGCGGCCCGGGTGGTGCCGGGGAGTCGGCCATTGGGCTCGATCGGCGACATCTCGGGCCTGTGGCGGTCGCCACAGTCACCGCTTCCCGTTGGCGTTGGCGACCGGTAAGGACAAGATTTGAAGTTCAGGACTTACAGTCGGGGGAAGTGTGGCCAATCGAACAAGCCGTGACGTGCTGCTGCGCGGGCTGTGGGTGCTCGGTCAGGGCATCCGGGAACAACCCGGATTGTTCACCCTGGGCGTCGGCGGCAGCGTGGTGTTCGGGCTGCTCACCATCGCCAGCGCGTACGTGGTCGGTGCCATCGTCGGTGAGGTGGTCGTTCCGTCGATCGAGACCGGGCGGATCGAAGACGGGTTGCTGGCGGCCGGCGGTGCCGCCCTGCTGGCGGTGAGCGTCGTCAAGGTCGTGGGCATCTTCGGCCGTCGCCTCGGTGCCGGCTTCATGCAGTACCGGCTGCAGGCTTCCTACCGGCGTCGGGTGACCCGGCGCTACCTCGATCTGCCGATGTCCTGGCATCAGCGGCACCCTACCGGCACTCTGCTGTCGAACGCGAACTCCGACGTCGAGGCGACCTGGTTCCCGGTCGCCCCGCTGCCGTTCGCCGTCGGGACCGTGGTGATGCTGTTCACCGCGATCGCCGCCCTGTTCGCGACCGACTGGGTGCTAGCCATGGTCGGACTAGCGGTGTTTCCCGCGCTGTTCGCCCTCAACGTCGTCTACTCGCGTCGGATGGCGCCGCGCCAGGTACGGGCCCAGCGGCTGCGGGCTGAGGTCAGCGGGATCGCCCACGAGAGCTTCGACGGCGCGCTGGTGGTCAAGACCATGGGCCGGGAGGCCGAGGAGACGGTGCGGTTCGCCGACCGGGCAGCCGAGCTGCGCGACGCGCTCATCTCCGTCGGCCGGCTGCGGGGAATGTTCGATCCGCTGCTGGAGACACTGCCCAGCCTCGGTACCCTCGCCGTGCTGCTGGTCGGGGCCGTCCGGCTGCAGCAGGGCGCGGTCAGCATCGCCGACCTGGTCAGCGTCGCCTTCCTGTTCACGGTGCTGGCGTTCCCGATCCGTGCGATCGGCTGGGTACTGGCCGAACTGCCGCGCAGCGTCGCCGGCTGGGACCGGCTGCGTCATGTGCTGATCGCGACCGGTGAGATGCCCTACGGCGACACCGAGCTGCCGGTCACCGCCACCAGCCCGGCGGACCTGGTCTTCGACCGGGTTTGGTTCAGTTACCGCCCGCCCGCCACCGAGGCCGTCGGCCCCGCCACGGTGGGTTCCGGCCCGGATCCGGCCGCCGATCCGACGGCGGAAGCCACTGCTACCACCGTGCTGCCGCCGGTGCTGCGTGACGTGTCGTTCACCGTGCCCGCCGGACGCACCGTCGCGTTGGTCGGCCCGACCGGCTCCGGCAAGTCGACCATCGCGGCGCTGGCCGCCCGGCTGGTCGACCCGACCGGCGGGCGGATCGCCGTCGACGGCGTCAACGTCCGGGAACTCACCGCCGAATCGTTGGCCCGGACCGTCGCCCTGGTCGCCCAGGTGCCGTTCGTCTTCGACGACACGGTCCGGGCCAACGTCAACCTGGACCGGACCGGGCTGACCGACGAGTCCGCCTGGTCCGCGCTGCGGCTGGCCGAGGCGGACGGCTTCGTCGCCGCCCTCGACGGCGGACTTGACACGATGGTCGGTGAGCGCGGCACCACGCTGTCCGGTGGTCAGCGGCAGCGGCTGACTCTGGCCCGGGCACTTGCCGGGCACCCCCGTCTGCTGGTGCTCGACGACGCGACCAGTGCCGTCGACCCACGGGTCGAAGCGGCGATCCTGGCCGCGCTGCGGGCCGCCGAGGTCGCCACGTCGATCCTGGTCGTCGCGTACCGTCGGGCGACCATCGCGCTCGCCGACGAGGTCGTCTATCTCGACCAGGGCCGGGTGGTCGACCACGGTACGCATCAGCAGCTGCTGGGCCGCTGTCCCGGCTACGCCGATCTGGTCACGGCGTACGAGCAGGCGGAGGCGGAGCGGGAACGTGACCGGGCCGGTCTGCCCGACGTCGGTGGCCCGTCGCTGACCGCACAGGTGACAGCGTGAGCGCGAGGAGTGAGCTTGCGAGCCCCGCAGTCGCGAACGGAAGGCTGGACCTGTGAGCGCGAGGAGTGAGCTTGCGAGCCCCGCAGTCGCGAACGGAAGGCTGGACCTGTGAGCGCCCCTACCGTGGACCGGCCGGCGCGGTCGGCCAACCCGCTCGCCGCTGACGAGGGTCGCACCGAGTCGACGTGGCGAACGCTGCGCCGAGGGTTGGCGTTGTCGCCCGAGCTGCGGATCGGGCTGGTCGGCACCCTCGCGTTGGCGTTGGTGTCGATGGTCGGGCGGGCGGCGATCCCGGTCGCCGTGCAGCGGGCCATCGACGACGGGTTGCGGGCCCCGGGTGGACCGGATCTCACCGTCGTCGGCTCCATCGTCGCGATCACCGGCGCGGTACTGGTCGTCACCACCGTGGCCGGCTACTTCATGATGCGTCGGCTGTTCACCGTCAGCGAGACCGCCCTGGCGGCGGTGCGGACCAGGGCGTTCCGACACGTCCACGACCTGTCGATGCTGCATCAGCAGGCGGAGCGGCGTGGTTCGCTGGTCAGCAGGGTGACCAGCGACGTGGACCAGATCACCCAGTTCCTGCAGTGGGGCGGGGTGATCCTGCTGATCAGCACCGGCCAGGTGGTGGTCACCGCGATCGTGATGGCGGTCTACTCCTGGCAGCTCACTCTGGTGGTCCTCGCCGCCTTCGTGCCCGCGCTGCTGATCATCCGCGCGTTCCAGCGGCGACTGGCCGCGGCGTACGGCGTGGTCCGGCAGCGGACCGGCGCGTTGCTCGCCGCCGTCGCCGAGAGCGTCGTCGGCGCGGCGGTGATTCGGGCGTACGGGGTGTCCGGGCGCACCGCCGGCCGGCTGGACGAGGCGATCGAGGGGCAGCGCCGGGCTCAGCAGCGTGCGCTGCGGACCAGCGTGATCAGCTTCTCGGCCGGCGAGATCGCGGCGGGTCTGGCGCTGGCCGGCGTGGTGGTGATCGGCGTGCGGATGGGAGTGGATGGTGGCCTGACGGTCGGTCAGCTCACCGCGTTCCTGTTCCTGGTGACGTTGTTCATCCAACCGGTGCAGATCGCCACCGAGGTGCTCAACGAGGCGCAGAACGCGATCGCCGGCTGGCGCCGGGTGCTGGATGTGCTCGACGTCGAGCCGGACGTGGCCGATCCCGGCGGCGAGGGCGTCGCCTTGTCGCGTGGCCCGTTGGACATCCGGTTCGAGCAGGTGTGCTTCGCCTATCCGGGCGGTCCGCAGGTGTTGTCCGACGTGACGCTGGAGATTGCGGCGAAGACCCGGGTGGCGGTGGTCGGGGAGACCGGCAGCGGCAAGACGACCTTCGCGAAGCTGCTCACCCGGTTGATGGATCCGGTGTCCGGCCAGGTGCTGCTCTCCGGGGTCGTGCTGGACCGGGTCCGGTTCGACTCGCTGCGCGCCCGGGTGGTGATGGTTCCGCAGGACGGCTTCCTGTTCGACGCGACGGTGGCACAGAACGTCCGCTTCGCCCGGCCCGAGTTGACCGACGAGCAGTTGGCGGGGGCCTTCGTCGAACTGGGCCTGGCCGACTGGGTCGCCGGCCTGCCGGAGGGGGTGCACACGCCGGTCGGCGAGCGCGGCGAGGCGCTCAGTGTCGGCGAGCGGCAGCTGGTGGCGCTGGTCCGGGCGTACGTGGCGGACCCGGATCTGTTGGTGCTCGACGAGGCGACCAGCGCGGTCGACCCGGCGACCGAGGTGCGGTTGCAGCGTACCCTCGACGCGGTCACCCGGGGGCGTACCACGGTCGCGATCGCGCACCGGTTGTCGACCGCACAGGCCGCCGACGAGGTGATCGTCGTCGACCGGGGCCGGGTGGTGCAGCGTGGCCCGCACGAGGACCTGCTGGCCGATCCGGACTCGGTCTACGGCCGGTTGTTCGCGTCCTGGCTGGAGCAGACCCGCTGACCCAGCCAGGTCCGCGTACGGGTGGCGGCCGTGGCGGTCGGCCTCAGCGGGAGTAGAACTCGACGACGAGTTGCTCGTCGCAGATGATCGGGACCTCGCTGCGGGCGGGCTCGCGGACGAGGGTCGCGGTCAGGTCGGTGAGACTGACCGACAGGTACGGTGCGCCCGGTCCGTCGCCGGTGTGCGCTCCAGCTGCGGCGAGCTGGAACGGCGGTTTGGTCCGGCTGCGGTCGCGGACCCGGACGGTCTGTCCGGGGCGCAGCCGGTACGAGGGGCGGTCCACCTTGGTGTCGTCCACGGCGAAGTGGCCGTGGGCGACGAGCTGTCGGGCCTGGTAGATGGTCCGGGCCAGGCCGGCCCGGTGCACCACCGCGTCGAGTCGCCGCTCCAGCAGGCAGACCAGCGCTTCGCCGGTCTTGCCGGTGCCGCGTACGGCGTCGTCGAACGCCCGGCGCAGCTGGGTCTCGCTGACGTTGTACTGGTGGCGTAGCCGCTGCTTCTCCAGCAGCCGCACCTGGTAGTCGGAGGGCTTGCGGCGGGCCCGGCCGTGCACGCCCGGCGGATACGGCCGGCGTTCGAAGTACTTGGTGCACTTGCGGGTCAGCGGGATGCCGAGGGCGCGGGAGATTCGCGCCTTGGGACGTGGGTGGTTCACGTGGACGTCTCCGGATTCATAGGTTAGCCTGCCCTCACTAAGGTGAGCCTAACTGATCTCGGAGGTCCGTGTCATGCAGCCCAGCCCCGCAGAGATCGCCCGGACCCTGGCCGCGGGCCGGTTGCCCGGCACGGCCCACATCGCCTGCCGCCCCGGGCCGCACGCCGTCGCGCACGCCGCCGACCCGATGGGCCGGATTCTGATCCTCGCCAACGACACGACCGATCCGATCGCCGCCGCGTTGCGCCCGGTGGCCGGCACTGACGACACCGCGATGGTGATCGAGGTGACCGACGTACCGCCGGTGGCCGGATCTCCGGTGCACGGCCGACTCTGGGTGTCCGGCTGGATAAGGCCGCTCGACGGCGCGTCGGCCCGACTGGCCGCGTTGGACTACGCCGACGTGCACGCCTGCGGCGACTTGCTGGACGTCGGCCGCGGCGCGACCATCTTTCGGATGGAGGTGGCCGAGGTCCGGATCGAGCGCTGCGGCGTCACCACCGACGTGGACCCCGACGAGTACGCCGCCGCCGAACCGGATCCGCTCGGGGCGATCGAGTCGGACCTGCTGGTCGACCTCGCCGATCACCACCAGCCGGAGATGACCGCGTTCATCCACCGCCAGTTGCGCGACGCCGGTCGGAACTCAGCCGGTGCGGACCCGCGCGTCGTCCGCCTGGACCGGTACGGCTTCGTCGTCTCCCTCGGCGTCGACGGCCCCCGGGCCCGGCTGGCGTTTCCCGCGCCGATCGCCGACCGCGCCGAGCTCGCCCGGCTGCTGCACCCGGTGCTCTGCCGGCGCTGTACGTCGACGACCGCAGGGTCCTGACCGCCCCGGGCGCGCATGGCGGTCAGCGGCCCGGTGCCATCGCGGTCACCTCGCCGGTGAGGTAGCGCTGGATGGTCGGGCCGACCGCCGTGGCCACCGCCTCCGGTGCCATCGATGCGAGCGGCTCCAAGCGGAGTACGTACCGGGTGACCAGCAACCCGGCCATCTGCGACGCGGTCAGCGACATGCGCAGCGGCACCTCGGCCGGGTCCAGCTCCAGCTGGCTCAGCACCCGGCGCAGGATCTGGGTGGTGACGAACTCGCGCATCAGCCGTGCGGTCCAGTCGTTGCTCAGCGCCGAACGCAGCAGCGCCAACGCGGCGACCCCGGCGGGTGAGTCCCAGACGCCGAGCACCAGCCGGACCAGGCGCTCGCCGACCTGGTCCGGTCCACCGGCGAACGCCTGCGGTAGCAGTTCACCCGGATCCACTGGGGCGTCCATCGCGGCCAGGAACAGTTTTTCCTTGGTGCCGAAGTAATGGTGTACCAGCGCCGGGTCCACACCGGCAGTGGTCGCGATCGCCCGGATCGAGGCCTGGTCGAACCCGCGCTCACCGAAGATCTGCCGGGCGGCGGTGCGGATGGCCTCGCGGGTGTCGGGATTGCCCGGCCGCCGCCCGGTCCGTCGTACCATCGGTCGCGCTCACTCCTGTCACAGGTCGGCCGTCGCCGCCGTGGGCCGGTCGGCTGCGGCTCGGCCGGTCGGCCGTGGTCCGGTTGGTCAGCCGCTGCGCCGGCGCAGCGTGCCGGCCGCCAGCGCCAGCGCCGCCAGCACCGCGCTGGCGACGACCACCACGTCCCGCCAGAACGTGGTGGTCGGTTCGACGTTGGCACCGATCTCGGTCAACGCCGACACCGCGTACGACAGCGGCAGGACGTTGCTGAGGGCTTCGAGCCAACCGGCCATCTGGTCACGGGCGACGAACAGCCCACAGAGCAGGATCTGCGGGATCACCACCACCGGCATGAACTGTACGGCCTGGAACTCGGTGCGGGCGAAGGCGCTGCACAACAGGCCCAGGGCCACCCCGAGCAGGGCGTTGAGCACGGCGACGAGGATCACCAGGGCGGGGCTGCCGGCGGTCGACAGGTCGAACAACCAGTACGCCGCACCGGCCGCGACGCTCGCCTGCACCGTGGCGGCCAGGCCGAACGCGATGCCGTAGCCGAACAGCAGGTCCAGCTTGCCCAGCGGAGTGGTGAGCAGCCGTTCCAAGGTGCCGGTGGTGCGCTCGCGCAGCATCGCGATGCTGGTCACCAGGAACATGATCACGAAGGGGAAGACGCCGAGCATCACGAGCGCGACCCGGTGGAACATGGCGGGCTGCCCAGGCGCGGCGGGTTGGTCGCCGTACATGTAGTAGAGCAGGGCCAGCAGCAACGTCGGCACGACGATCAACAGCGCGACCGTACGCCGGTCGTGGCGCAGTTGGCGCAGCACGCGCCCGATGGTCGCGGCGAGGATTCGCGGATTCATCGGGTCCCTCCGGCGGTGCTGCTCGGGTCGGCACTGGCCGGGTCGGCGGGTCGCAGATCGCGGATCAGCCGCAGGAAGGCATCGTCGAGATCGTCGGTGCCGGCGGCGGCGCGGATCGCCGCCGGGGTGTCGTCGGCGATCAGCTGACCGTCGCGGATCAGCAGCAGCCGGTCGCACCGACCGGCTTCGTCCATCACGTGGCTGGAGACCAGCAGCGTCGTGCCGGCGGCGGCCAGGGCGTGGAAGCGGGCCCACAGGTCGGCGCGAAGCACGGGATCCTGGCCGACCGTCGGCTCGTCGAGCACGACCAGCTCCGGGCGGCCGAGCAGCGCGCAGGCCAGCGAGGCTCGGCTGCGTTGGCCGCCGGACAGTTTCCCGACGAGTTGCCCGGCGGCGGGGGCGAGCCCGACGTCGGTGACGGCCTGATCGGCCTCGGCGCGGGGCAGGCCGTAGAGCGCGGCGAAGTACCGGGCGTTTTCCGCCACGGTGAGGTCGGAGTAGACGCTCGGCGCCTGGGTCAGATAGCCGACGGTACGCCGTAGCGCGGGGGACCCGGCGGGCCGTCCGAGGACCTGGACCTGCCCGGAGCGGACCGTCTGTACTCCGACGACCGACCGCATCAGGGTCGTCTTGCCGCTGCCGCTGGGCCCCAGTAGACCGGTGACGCTGCCCCGGCCGACGGTGCAGGAGATGCCGTGCAGGACACGGCGTCGCCCTCGTTCGACCACGAGGTCGTCGATCTCGACGACGGGTTCCATGGTGCCTCCCTAATTCATCATGCGTTGAACTCAACGATAGATGAATTGTGCGCCCGGCCGTCGACCGGCATTCCCCGTTCTCGGTGGCGTAGGTCACCGCGGCTATCTGGATGCCTGCTGAGCAGCAGCTCGATCTGGCCGCAGCCGAAGACACCCCGGTTGCTGGCCGGCGGGACCTTTGGTTGTTGTCAACTCCAGGCTGAGCGGAGACGTCTCGCTGCCCGGCCCGCCAGCATCGCGGGCGGGCGGTCGCACATTTTGGGAGTCGGCTCCTACTCGGCGGCCAGCTGCTGCGCCAACCGATCCAAGCCACCCCGGATCAGCCGCCCGTACGCGTCGTCGCCGAGCGCGCCGATCCCCGCGCGGGCGTGCGCGAGGCACTCGCGGGCCCGGTCGAGGTCGCCGAGCTTCCGGTGGCACTCACCCAGGTTGAGATACAACGACGGGTACAGACCGGCCACCGACACCGGCACCCCGGCTCGGGCCACCCGGGCCTCGGTGAGCAGGTCGGCCGCGGCCAGAGCCCGCTGGTCCCAGAGCAACTCCTGATGGACGTCGTCCTGCACGTCCGCCATCGAATGCGCCAGGACGCAGACGTGCAGCGGGTCGCCCTGCTCCCCGCCGATGTCGTCCCAGATCTGCGCGAACAGGTCGCGGGCGGCGTCCCGCTGGCCCTGCTGATGGTGCAACTGCACGCCCTCGTTGATGCGGATTAGCGTCGCATCGGTGAACATCGGCCTGCTCCTGTGTGGCTGCGACCTGAGACCCTGGACGGGTGCACACGCCAGCAGAAGCTACCGTGACTGTCAGCGAGGCCGCTTGTCGGGTCGGGCTCAGTACGCACACCCTGCGCTGGTACGAGCAGGAAGGGCTGGTCGCGCCGGTGGCGCGGGACTCGGCCGGCCGCCGCCGCTACACCGACGCCGACATCGGCTGGTTGGTCCTGCTGACCCGGTTGCGACGCACCGGGATGCCGGTGCGGGACATGCGCCGGTACGCGGAGCTCGCCAGACAGGGCGACGACACGTTGCTGGACCGCGTCGCCCTGTTCGAGCAGCACCGGGCGCGGGTGCTGGCCCGGATCGACGAACTGCAGGAGGATCTGGCCGTCCTCAACTTCAAGATCGACGCCTATCGGCAGATCGCCGGCGATCGCTGACGTCGACCGGTGCGGGTCGCGGTCGGCAGACCGCGACCCGCACCACCGGGGATCAGATCGCCAGCAGGCGGTCCAGGAATTCGCGGTAGTGCCGCAACGCCATCCGCATCGACTCGGTGTCCGGTAGCTCGCTGTGCCGGTGGGGGTCGAGTTCGAGCTGCTCGGCGAGCAGCCGCTCGGCCAGGGTACGGACAGTGTGCGCCACCAGCGACTGGGCCTGCATCACGGCGACATCGGGTTCGTCGACGAACCGGGCCTTGATCTCGTGCCACTCGTCGCGTAGGTCGTCGGCGGCAGCCTCGCTCCAGATGGTGATCGGCGGCATCGACACGTCACCAGGCCGCTTGGCCGGCGCCGAGTCGGATCCGGCCGCCGCCGACTCGTCTACTGCCGACTCGTCTACTGCCGACTCGTCTACTGCCGACTCGGTCTCCGCCGCCGGTTCGGTGTCCGCCTGCCCGTGCGACTCCTGCCCGTGCGACTCCTGCGTGTCAGCGACTGGCTCGTCCGCCGCCAACGCGTCCGCCGCCGGTTCGGTGTCCGACCCGACGGCTGGTTCGACCTGCTCGTCAACTGTGGTCAACACTGCGGCTCGCTCCTCGTCCTGTTCGTCGTCATTGTCGTTGGTGACCTCGTCGTCGGTGGTGGCCGGGTCGCCGACGGCGCCCGGTGCGGTAGCGGCTCGCGGCTCGACATCGTCCTCGACCGTCGGGTCGGTGTCCACGACCGCGTCAGTGCTGTCCGGGTGCTCGTCGGTTGCCGTGGTCCCCGGTTCGGCGTTCGCCGACAGGCCGGTCTCCTGATGCTGCGCCGCGTCGGATTCCGGCGCGTCGGGGTCGCGCAGCGCGACCTCCGCGTCGGCATCGGACGCAGCGGCGTCCGCGCCGGCCCGGGCCTCGTCCGCGCCGGCCCGGGCCGGTCGGTCGGCCGGCGGTTCGGGTGCCGGCAGGTGGGTGACGCCGCCGAGCAGTTGGGTCGCGATCGGCGGCAGCGGGCTCGGGCCGCGTCGATCGGCGGAGTTCGGCACGATCAGCGGCATCTCGGTGGTCGCTTCAGTGATCGGGCTCGCGCCGACGACGTGCCGGGGAGTGGGAACCGCGGTGCCGTGGACCGGGGCCGCCGGACCGGAGTCGTCCGGTCCCGCCGGCCCCGGATGCTGAGAGGTGGGCATGGGCTGCATCGATGATCCTCCGTCCGCGTCGGCGGTTGACCCGATCGGCGGTGCCTGCCGGTGTCGTCCGCGCGTACGTGTGGCTGGGGTGGTGCGCCGACTCGCCGTACCGGACCGGTAGGGCAGGCCGGACGGACACGGGTGACCCGCTCTGGCAGGGAGCCAGAGCGGGGTGTGGTCGGCGGGTGTCGGAACCGGGGCGGGGCGGAGTTCGGTGTGGTGCGTGACCGCAGACCTGGACCGTGTCGGCGCATCGCCAAGGTACTACTCCCGCCACACCCGCACGACCCCCGAACCGCCGTTTTCGGCCGACCGGGAGTTGCCGGGTGTGTACAATCGACGGCGAATTCGCTGATCCAGGATGATACGTCAGATGACGACCGAGATCAGCATCGAGCAAGGGCCGGCTGGCGGGGTCGGTGGGTACGTTCAGGATGAGCAGCTGATCGTGTTGCTGGATGGGACATGCGGCGAAGTGCTGCGTACGCGTGGACGGTTGCAAGAGGTCCGGGAACGAGATCCCGACCAAGTGCGGGAACCCGGATCGATGCGATCGGCGGGTGCGCCAATGTTGCCCCCTGGGCACACGGCTTCCTGCCCTCGCGCGGCACCGGTCATCTGGTACGCCGAGGCGCGTAGTGAGGCTGGCGGGGGAAACCCCCTGATGTTTGGTCAGCGTGGGTGGCCCGCCGGGCCCCGCCCGTCGGCTGTGGAAAGGTCTACCGTCGGCGAGGAAGCACACCCGGCAGAAATGGGGAGATCGGTCCTGGTATCTGTGACGGGTGGTCGAAACCCGCTGGAGCGCCGGGCGGTCGGCGTAGCCTTGGCGGAGGTCACGCTGGGCGCATCCGTCGAGGTGGAGACGGCACCTCCGTCGATGCTGTTGACCATGGGGTACGGACCGCTGCATCGCCGGACACCGTCGACAACGATTGCTGGGCGCGTGCGAGTGGATGCTCGATGAGCGCGCTGAGGTGAAACCGCGACACCGGGGTGGGAACGACCGAGTCACGAAGGTTCGCAGCCACCTGACCTGGTACCACTGCCCTCTTGGTTCGCCGCCGCTTCCCGCACCGCCCGCGCTGGCACCGGCCACGTCGACTCCGATGACACCGGTGGTGAAGATGTCCGGCCGGGACCTGGGCGATGCCGACCTGCTGCCGCGGTCCTGCCGGGCGATGCTCTACGACGCCACCGGCTCGGCGATCGACGGTGCGCAGCCGCGACGATCCCGAGACCTTGGTGCCCGAAGAAGTGACGTTGGTGCCCGAAGTAGTAAGTGAGCCATCTTGGATGTCCAGATTCCGTCGTGGCTGAATCATATTTTGGAGTTCTTCGTCGGTCAGCGGTGGCCGGTCG
>NZ_JBHMIM010000022.1:0-97955 GCF_048060115.1 Micromonospora sp. LOL_023 | reverse complement strand
GCGTCGGCGGGCGACCTACCCACCATTTTCACGCCTGCGCGGCGTCCTCCCCAAGGGGACCGGGTGACTTGTACGTCCCCGTGCCACCGATCTGGTCGCACAACACGGCGATCACGCGACCACTGTCGGCCATACCCATGACGATAAGCAGCAGGTCCCCGATCATCCGCTCGTGACGCAGACCCGACGGGGCATACAACGCCTCGGTCGCCTCACACGACGGTGGTTGCCTCGCTAGCCTGGGCAAGCACCCCGGCCGGCTCGACAACGTCGATCCCCAGGTGGACGAGGAGCGGGTCTGCCCAGGTCGTCGGCACCTGCTCGCCGCTGACCTCGGCCACCTGCCGCATCAGCAGGGTTCCGGTGCGGACGATGTGTCCACCCATCCGAGCGGCCGCCGCTGCCGGGTCCCCGGCGGCAAGCGCGTCGAGGATCGGCGCGTGCTCGCGTTCGATCTCCGCCAGGTCCCGGGAACGGTGCACGGTTGACGCGCCCCGCGCCTGAGTGGCGTCCCGCAGTGCGGCGACGCCGGCCGAGAGCCGCCGGTTGCCCAGCACTGAACTGATCGCGTCGTGCAGCGCCCGGTCATGCTTCATGAACCGGGCTTCGTCGTTGCCCCGCGCCGCCTCGTGCATCGCCGCGAGCTGCTCCCGGAGGGCTGCCTGGAGTTCCTCGCCGCCGTACACCGCCGCGTACGACGCCGCCGGAACCTCCATGATCAGACGGAGTTCGAAGACCTCCCGGATGTCGTCGACCGTGACGCCACGGATCCGGATGCCCCGGTTGCGCTCGACCCGGACCATGCCCGTGTCGGCCAGCCGCAGGACCGCTTCGCGGACCGGGGTACGGGAGACTCCGTAGGCGTCGGCGAGCTTGTAGACGGAGTGCAGCGATCCCGCCTTCAGTTCACCAGAGATGATCGACTCCCGCAGCATCGCGTGTACGCGATCCGTGGTGTTGACCCGATCAGCCATCACGTTCCCCCCCGGGATGAGGAGATCCCAGCGTCATCGTCTCTCCACTCGGCGTACCATCCTGGTGGGAGAATCCCCACGAGAAAGATACCGACCCGGCCTCCGCGGCATTGCATCGGCTAAGCCCCGCCCGGGCCGATTTCGGCCTCGTTGACCGCGCCCGCCGCGCCCGCACCCCCCAGAACGTCGACGATCCGGCGGACCGCCAGGTCTCCCTGTCGTCGGGTGGCGTCCCGGGTCCGCCCGGCCCGGTGTGGCGACAGGACCACGTTCGGCAGCGCGAAGAGAGGATCGTCATCCGGCGGCGGTTCCGCGGCAAAGACGTCGATACCGGCGCCGGCCAGACGCCCCGACGCGAGTGCCTCGTGGAGCGCCACCTCGTCAACCACACCACCGCGCGAGACATCGACCAGCACCGATCCCTCCCGCATGACGGCGAACTGCGCCGGGCCGAGCAGGTTGCG
Organism: Micromonospora sp. LOL_023; assembly: GCF_048060115.1. Classification (NCBI taxonomy): domain Bacteria; kingdom Bacillati; phylum Actinomycetota; class Actinomycetes; order Micromonosporales; family Micromonosporaceae; genus Micromonospora; species Micromonospora sp. LOL_023. Next base: position 96,517 of record NZ_JBHMIM010000022.1, on the reverse strand, counting down.
GGTGCCCGCCGACCGCGGCACGTGCAGGGAGACCACGTCACTGCGGCTCAGCAGGTCGGGCAGGCCGAGGGCCGCCTCGGCGCCCCGCTCGGTGATCCAGCTCGCCGGCCGGGTCGGGTGGTAGGCGAGCACCTCCATACCGAAACCGTGCCGGGCCGTACGGGCGACCTCGACTCCGATGTGGCCCAGGCCGACGATCCCCCACCGCTTCCCAGAGAGTTCACCACCGGGATCCTGTTCCCGGTCGGCGAACCGTCCCTCGCGTACGGCCCGGTCCCACCGCGGGATCTGCCGTAGCACCGCCAGCGCCAGGGCGAAGGTCAGCTCGGTCACTGATCGGGCGTTGGATCCGGCGGTGTTGAAGACCGGCACCCGAGCGGCACTGGCCGCCGCAACGTCCACATTATCCAATCCTACGCCGACCCGGCAGATCACCCGGAGCCGTCGGGCCCGGCGCAGCAGCGCCGCGTCCAGCTTCTCGGTCCGGATGAGCAACCCATCCACGCCCTCGATCACGTCGGCGAGCCGCTCGGCCGCCGATCCGAAGCCGAACCGGAGATCGGCCCGGCCGGCTAGCCAGGTCAGGGCCGTCTCGTCGATCGGCTGGGTGACGAAGACGGCTGGCCGGCCGGCGGGCGAAGGCGGCCGCGGAGTCGGCTGCTGCGTCATCGGGACAGACCGAGGTCGTCGAGCAGGCCGAATAGGCCCTGCCAGGTGGCGTCGTCGATCTCGATGCCCGACTCGCGGCGCCGCGCAGCGGTCCGGAGCTCCAACTCGCCCGGGTAGAGCACCTCGTCGAATCCCTCGGCGACCGGCGTCTGCTTGAGGTAGTCGATGAAGTCGGCGACGGAGCGCTGGAAGTCCGCCAGGTCCCGCAGGCGGGCGACGTCGAAGACGGCGATGAAGATCCCGTCGTTGTGCCGGCCCTTCGGGTCGATGCCGAACCCGAGTCCGGTCAGCAGACCGCAGAACATCTCCACTACGAAGGAGAGGCCGTAGCCCTTGTGCGCCTGGTCTCCGCCGAGCGGAAGCACGGTGCCGCCGTCGTAGTAGTCGTTCGGATCGGTGGTCGGCTTGCCGTCCTTGTCGAGGATCCAGCCGGTCGGGATCTGGTCACCCCGGCTGCGGGCCACGTGCAACTTGCCGATCGCGACCGCCGACGTCGCCATGTCCAGCAGAACCGGACCGTCGCCATCGCTGTTAGGCGCGGCGAAGCAGATCGGGTTGGTACCGAGCCGAGAGGTGCGTCCGCCAAAGGGCGCCACCGACTTCGGCCCGAGACCGGAGTCGGCCATCATCATGGCGATCATGCCCTCCTCGGCCGCCATCGTGGCGTAGCCGCCGAGCCGGCCGACGTGGCTCTGATGGTGAACGGTCGCCATCGCGACGCCGCTCTCGCGGGCCTTGCCGATCGTCTCCCGCATCGCCCGCTCGGTGACCACGAACCCGAAACCCCAGTTGCCGTTGATCACGGCCGACGTCGGGATCTCCCGCTCGATCTCGTACCTCGCGCCAGGAACGATGTGTCCCTTGTCGATCGCCGCCGCGTACGCCATGGTCCGGATGACCCCGTGCGAGTCGTGGCCGACCAGGTTCGCCTCCACCTGGTGCCGGGCGACCGTCGCCGCCTCCTGCGGCGTTGCCCCCTTGGCCTGGTAGATCTTCTCAAGGACGTCGCGTAGTTCCTGCTCGCTAAAGGTTGGCATTGTCGTCTCCTTCTCGGACTGGCTGCGCAATCGGGCGGTCCGGGTGACCACCCCGGGCGGCGGTCACGGCCGAGGGGAGGCGACGACGTGGTGGCGCAGCACGCCGACCCCACCGACCTCGATCTCTACCTCATCGCCGGGCACCAGCGCACCGGTGCCACCAGGCGAACCGGTCAGCAGGACGTCCCCGGGCAAAAGGGTCGTGAACTGCGAGATGTAGCTGACCAAGAACCGGACGCCGAACGTCATCTGGGTCGTCGACCCCTCCTGACGCAGGTCCCCGTTGACCCGGCACCGCACGTCGACACCGGTGTCGATGTCAATGTCGGTCCCGATCCAGGGGCCGATCGGGCAGAACGTGTCGAAACCCTTACCCCGGGTCGGGTGCGGGTCGGCGCGCTGCAGGTCCCGGGCGCTTACGTCGTTGGCGCAGGTATAGCCGAGGACATGATCAAGGGCGTCGGCCTCCGACACGAAACGGGCGGCCCGGCCGATCACGACGGCCAACTCCGCCTCGTGCTCGACGTGGGTGCTCATCGTCCGGGGCGGCAGTACCACCGCGTCGCCGGGACCGACCAGGGTGGTCGGCGGCTTCATGAAGATCGACGGCACACCTTCATTGGTGAACCCCATCTCGGCCCGGTGCGCCTCGTAGTTCTTGCCGAGGCAGAGCAGCTTTGACGGGGTGACCGGGGCGAGCAGTTGCGCCGCCGCGACCGCGACGACCTCACCGGTTTCCCGGTACTCCCGGTACGGGTCGGTGTCGATGTAGTGCAGGTTGTCGTCGCGGACGATGCCCCAGGCCGGACCGTCGGCACCACGTACGCGGGCGAATCTCATGCCTCTTCCTCTCGTGTCGCCGTCGCCGCCGCTCGTACGGCGCCGAGCCGGGTGTCCGGGGTCGACTGGTCGGCATCGGTGACCAACTCGATCAGAGCTGCCCGCCCGGCCTCGCGCGCCCTGCGCAGCGCGGCGGGGAAGTCCTCGGTCCGCCGCACCTGCTCGGCGTGCGCGCCGAACGAGTCGGCGAAGGCCACGAAGTCCGGGTTTCGGAGTTCGGTGCCGATCACCCGGCCGGGGTAACGCTTCTCCTGATGCAACCTGATCGTGCCGAACTGGTTGTTGTTGGCAACTATGACGATGACCCGCAGGTCGTACTGCATGGCCGTGGCCAGCTCCTGGCCGGTCATCATCAGGCAGCCGTCACCGGCGAAGGCGACCACGGTCCGGTCCGGAAAGACGATCTTCGCGGCGAGGGCGGCGGGCAGGCCGTACCCCATGGCACCGCTGGTCGGACCGAGCTGGGTCGGATGCTCGGTGAACTCGTAGAAACGGTGACACCAGGCTGTGTAGTTGCCGGCGCCGTTGGTGATGACGGTGTCCCCCGGCACAGTCCGGCTCAGGTGCGCGACCACCTGCGCCAGATCGACGGCGAGCGCCGACGGGCCGGGGGTCGAGCGCTCCAGGTGGGCGGCGCGGGCCTCCTCGCGCCAGGCCGCCCACGGTGGCGACCATGTCGTACGCGGTGGTCGCAGCGCGGCGAGCCGCGCGCTGAACTCACGCGGACCGGAGTTGATCGCCAGGTCCGGCTGGTAGACCCGCCCCAGCTCCTCCGGGCTGGCGTGCACGTGGATCAGCCGCTGCCGCGACCGTGGCGCCTCGACCAGCGAGTAACCCGCTGTCGTCATGTCGCCGAGCCGCGCGCCGACCACGACCAACAGGTCCGCCTCACTGATCCGGCGGCCGAGTTCCTGGCCGGCACCGGGGCCGAGGCTGCCGACGTAGCACTCCGAGCGGTGGTCGACGAGATCCTGTCGGCGAAACGAGGTCGCCGTCGGAATGTCCCACTCCCGCGCGAACCGGGTCACCTGGCCGGCCGCCGCCTCGTTCCAGCCGCCGCCGCCGACCACCAGCAGCGGGCGGCGCGCCGCGACGAGGGCATCGGTCAGGCTGGCCAGGTCCGAGCTGGCCGGGTTCGCCTGGACCCGCTGGTAGCGGCGCGCGTCCGGCACCCGGACCAGCGCCGAGAGGACGTTCTCCGGCAGCGCCACGACGACCGGGCCGGGCCGGCCCGAGGTCGCAGTCACGAAGGCCCGGTGCACGATCTCGGGCAGCCGACCGGGATCGTCGACCTGGGTGGCCCACTTCGCCAGGCCGGAGAAGACCTGCCGGTAGTCAAGCTCCTGGAACGCCTCCCGACCGATGTGCCCCAAGCTGACCTGGCCGACGAAGAGGATCATCGGCGTGGAGTCCTGCTGCGCGGTGTGCACCGCGATGCTGGCGTTGGTGGCTCCCGGCCCCCGGGTCACGAAGCAGATGCCCGGCTCGCCGGTGAGCTTGCCGTACGCCTCCGCCATTGTCGCCGCACCACCCTCGTGGCGGCCGACGTAGAGCGAGATGGCGTCACCGGCGTCGTAGATCGCGTTGGTGGCGGCGAGGTAGCTCTCGCCGGGTACGCAGAAGACGGTGTCGACACCGTGGAGCAGCAACTGATCGACGAGCACCTGCCCACCGGTCCGCTCCCCTGAGGCGACGGCCCCGGAGTTCTCCTCGGCGATGTTCATGTGCGTTCATTCCTTCCCGTTGAGCGGTCCGGTCACGAGTCCGTCGAGCGATCCGGTCACGGCCCCGTGCGGGTGTGATCCGGTCACGCCTCGACCCTGCTGTGCTGGCGAGCCCGGACGGTACGTACGGCCCGCTGGGTGAGCGGCAGCGTGGCGACGGCGAGGGCGAGCAGCATGATGACCCGGGAGGTCGGGGACCCGACGAAGATCGTCCAGTCACCCCGGGATGCGGTGAGTCCTCTGCCCCACTGCTCCTCCATCAACGGACCGAGCACCAATCCCAGGACGGCCGGTGCCAGCGGGAAGTCGCAGATCCGCAATACCAGCCCGACCATGGCGAATATGATCATCAATTTGAGATCGGTGGCGTTGCGGGCGAGGCTGAAGACGCCGACGGTGGAGACGACCAGGATCATCGGGTAGAGCAGTGCGGTCGGCACGCTCAGCAGCCGGACCCAGAGTCCGATCAGTGGGATGTTGAGGACGATCAGCATCAGGTTGCCGACGAGCATGCTGGCGATGACGGCCCAGACGAAGTCGGGGTTGTCGCGCAGCAGCAGCGGTCCGGTCTTGACCCCGAAGCCCTGCAACGCGCCGAGCATCACCGCCGTCGCCGCTGACCCCGGGATACCGAGCGCGAGCAACGGAACCAGGGAGCCGCCGGCCGCCGCGTTGTTCGCCGCCTCCGGACCGGCGAGCCCCTCGATCATTCCCTTGCCCCGGCCGAACATCTCCGGGGTCTTGCTGATGTTGCGCTCCACGCCGTACGACAGGTAAGAGGCGACCGTGGCGCCAGCACCGGGAAGCGAACCGACGGCGAAGCCGAGCGTGGCTCCCCGCAGCCACGGTCCGACGCAGCGGCGCCACTCCTGCGCCGTCATCAACAACTTGCCGACAAGCGCCCGGCCCCGGGATTTACCGGAGCGGCGGACCGCGCCGAGGACGAAGAGCACCTCGACGACGGCGAAGATCCCGATCGTGACGAGTTCGAAGTCGATGCCGTTGTAGATGGCGAGGACCCCATACGTGAACCGGTTGGTCCCGCTGACCGCGTGGATGCCGATCGTGCCGATCGCCAGGCCGAGCAGCGCGGAGAAGGCGGCCTTGAGCGGCCGGCCACCGAGCATGCTCGTCGTGGCCAGGGCGAGTACGGCAAACGCGAAGTACTCCGCTGGCCCGAAGGTGAGCGCCACCCGGGCCAGCGGTTCGGCAACCAGCGCCAAACCGAAGGTGGCGAGGATGCCGGCGACGAACGACCCCATGGCGGCGGCGAGCAACGCCGCCCCGGCCCGACCAGAGAGCGTCATCCGATAGCCGTCGAGGACCGTGACCACGGAGGAGGACTCCCCCGGGGTACTGAGCAGGATCGAAGTCGTCGCGCCGCCGTACATGGCGCCGTAGAAGATTCCGGCGAACATGATGATTGCACCGGTCGGATCGCCGAGGGCGAAGACGACGGGCAGCAGCAGGGCCATCGTGACCGACGGGCCGAGGCCCGGCAGCACGCCGACAGCCATCCCGATGGCGGCGCCGATCAGCGCGTAGAGCAGGTACTCCGGCTGCAGGACCGTGCCGAAGGCGGCGAAGAGGTTCCCGAAGGCGTCCATGATCAGATCAATCCGGTGAGGATGCCGGCGGGCAGCTGGACCCCGAGCAGCTCGGTGAAGATCAGGTGCACCGCGCCAGCGAAGAACACCGCGACGATGACGTTACGCGGCCACTTCTTCGGGGTCAGGTAGGTGGAAAGGCCGGCGAGGAAGAGCGCCGTCGAGACGAGGAAACCGAGCGTCGAGAAGAGCATGATGTAGGCGACCAGGGCTGCGACGGTGGCCCAGGCGTCCCGCCAGGAGGTGATCCGGTCCGTTTCGTCGTCCACGTCGTCGGCCACCTCCGTTCCGGCGGCGCGGGCCCGGCGGTCTCGATGAATCTTCAGGAGTTCGGTTCCTGCGATGGCCACCGTCACGATCACCATCAGTACGCCGAGCAGCGTCGGAAATCCCCGTGGCGAGACGATCAGGGTCCGGGCCGGCAGGGTGATCGTCATCGCCTGCCAGAGGTAGATCACCGAGAACGCAGGCAGGACACCAATCAGGCAGGCCCGCCGGATGATCGCCGCCACCGGCCCCAACGGCGGCAGCTTCTCGCCCGACGAGGTGTCCTTCAGCTGGTCGGCCGGGGCCGGGTCAGCCGGGGCCGGGTCAGCCGACGGACCGGTCACCGGCGCCAGATTCCGCCCCGGCACCGAGACCTGCGTCGGCGTCGTTCCGCCATCAGCGGCCTTGGGTTCGGGTTCTCCCCGCATCAGCTTTCCTCTGAGGTCTGTGGCTGGCTGGCCGTACGCACCACGTCGAGCAGACTGCCCGCGAGAACCATGGCGACCTGCTCGCCGTCGAGTCGATGCGTGGTCAGGAACGTGGTGGCGCGGGTGAGATTCTGGACCGTGATCGGTCCGCCCTCGGCGAGTGCCCGCCGGGGTTGGTCGAGGGCGAGCAGGTCACCCTCGGTGATGCCGTCGTGGTCACCGGCATCAACGAACTCGAGGGCGAGCACCCCGAAGTTCGCCAGGTTCCGCCAGTAGATCCGCGAGTAGCTCTTGGCGATCGTGACTCGTAGGCCGAGGTAGCGTGGCGCGAGGACGGCGTGCTCCCGCGAGGAGCCCTGCCCGAAGTTCTCCCCGGCGACGACGAGGTGCCCGCCGGCGGCGGCCCTGGCCCGGCCGACGTAACCGGGGTCGATCCGCTGGTAGGTGAATTCGGCGGTGGCCGGGATGTCGGAACGCAGCGGCAGCACCCGCTGACCGCCGGGGAGGATCTCGTCGGTGGAGACATCGTCGCCGAGTTTGAGCAGTACCAGCCCTTCAAAGGACTCCGGCAGGCCGGTGAAGACGGGCAGGGACTTGATGTTCGGCCCCTTCGTCAGCGATTCCCGTACCCCGCCGGGCGGCGGCGGCCGCAGGAGAACCTGGTCGTTGACGACGTAGCGCCCGGCGGGTGGTTCGACGTACCGGGGACAGTCGATACCGAGCAGATCGGGCAGTTCCCTCGGGTCGGTGATCCGCCCGATCAACGCCGAGGCGGTCGCCGTCTCCGGTGAAACCAGGTGGACCAGGTCGTCGCGGGTGCCGGAACGTCCCGCGAAGTTGCGGGGGGTGGTCCGCAGCGAGGGCAACCCGGAGGCCGGCGCCTGACCCATCCCGACGCAACCGTTGCAGCCGGCCTGGTGCAGCCGGGCGCCAGCCTGCAACAGCGGCGCCAGCAGACCCTCGCCGACGAGGGTCTGCAACGTCTGCCGGCTGGCCGGGTTGATGTCGAAGCTCACCCCGGCGGCGACCTGCCGGTCGCGGACCAGCAGCGCCGGCACGGCCAGGTCACGCAGCCCGGGATTCGCCGACGAGCCGAGGTACGCCTGCCCGATCGGCGCCCCGGCGACCTGGGCCACCGCGACCACGTTGCCGGGACTGGGCGGGAGGGCGATCAGCGGTTCGAGCTGGTCGAGCGCGATCCGCTCGTACGCGTCGTAGCCGGCGTCCGGATCGGCGCGCAGTTCGGTGTGGTCGGCCCCGCGTCCCTCCCGCTCCAGGAACCGGCGGACCTCCTCATCGGCGGGGAACACGCTGGTGACCGCGCCGAGCTCGGTGCCCATGTTCGCGATGACGTGCCGGTCCATGGCGGTGAGGGCGGTCAGGCCGGGGCCGTGATATTCGATCACCCGGCCTGCTGCGCCTGCCACACCGTGCCGGCGCAGCAGCTCCAGGATCACGTCCTTGGCGGAGACCCATTCCGGCAGCGCTCCGGTCAGCTCGACGCCCCAGACCTCGGGCATCCGCAGCGGCAAGGGTCGACCGGCGATCGCCAGCGCGACCTCGAGGCCGCCGACCCCGATCGCGAGCATGCCGAGGCTTCCCGCGGCGGGCGTGTGTGAGTCGGCGCCGACCAGGGTCCGGCCGGGTACGCCGAAGCGCTGCATGTGGACGGCGTGGCTGATCCCGTTCCCGGCCGGGGAGTACCAGAGACCGAAGTGCCGACAGGCGGACCGGAGAAACCGGTGGTCGTCGGCGCTGCGCTCGTCAATCTGCAGCAGATTGTGGTCGACGTAGACGGCTGAGAGCTCGGTTCGCGGGGCGACCAGCCCCATCGCCTCCAGCTCCAACATGACGGTGACCCCGGTCGTGTCGGGGCAGAGGGTCTGGTCGATGCGGAGCGTGATCAGGCTGCCCGGAATGGGCTCACCCGTCACGAGGTGGCCGGCGATCAGCTTCTGGGTCAGGTTCAGGCCCACTGGATCACACCGCCGCCGACTCCCGGGCCTCCGCGGTGCCCTCCGCCGAGGCACTCTCCACGGCAGTGCTCTCGACAGCAGCGGAGGTGCCGGCCCGGCGCCCGAAAACGGACCCTGCGGTGAGGCCGGTGCCGGCCGGGTAGTTGTGGTAGAAAAGCCCGCCCACCAGTTCGCCCGCGGCGAAGAGGCCGGGGATCGGCCGGGAACGCCGGTCCAGAACCCGCCCGCCATCGTCAATACGGAGCCCGCCGTAGGTGAAGGTGATCCCGCAGGTGACCTTGTAGCCGTAGAAGGGAGCGGTGTCCAGCGGCAGCGCCCAGTTCGACTTCGGCGGTTCCAACCCGACGGTGCCGAGACCGTCCTTGACTGCCGGGTCGAACGAGCCCTCGCGGGTGGCGGCGTTGTACTCCTCGACGGTCGCCTCCAGCGCGGCCGGATCGAGCCCGAGTTCTCCGGCCAGTTCGGCGATGGTCCGCGCCTCGAAGCCGGAGACCGAGGCGCCCTCGTACTGGTCGGCACGGAGTAACGGCCGGGTCTTGGCGTCGAAGAGCTGGAAGGCGAGCGCGCCTGGCTGGCGCAGGATCGCGCCGCCGTACTCGGCGTAGGTCAGACCGCGGAAGTCCGCGCCCTCGTCCAGGAAACGCCGGCCCCGGGTGTTCACCACGATGCCCAGCGGATACATGTGCTTGGTCAGCGAGTACGCGAGTTCCCGGTCGCCGCCGTCGGCCGGCGCGGCGGCGTCCCAGGCGACGGCGTGCGCGCCGCTCCAGTGGCCGTACGGCGCGGCGCCGAGGTCGAGCGCCATCCGCAGCCCGTCACCGGTGTTGAACGGCGTACCCCGGACCTTCGCCAGGTCCCATCCGGGGCCGAGGTACTCGGCTCGCATCCTCGGGTCGGCCTCGAAGCCGCCCGATGCCAGCACCACGGTGTTGCCGTCGATCTCGAACCGGCCGTCGGTTCCGGCGCACCGGACCCCGGTGACGCGTCCGGTCCCGTCGGTGCACAGCGCCTCGGCCTGGGTGTCGTAGCGGATCTCGATCCCGGCGGCCTCGGCCGCGGCGAGGTGCTGCCGGACCAGGCCCTTGCCACCGTCGACGGTGCCGAGGTAGAGGCCGCCCCAGAACTTGGCCCGACCGTCCTTCTGGAACGACTGGCCCTGGTACATCAGCGTCCAGCGGATTCCCTTGCCGTGCAGCCACCGGATGGTCTCGGCGGACTCCTCGACGAGGATCCGGGTGAGGGCCGGGTCGCAGCGCCCCTTGGTTTGGGTGTACATGTCCTTGAGGAACATCTCGGCGCTGTACGGCGGCAGGTCGGTGGCATTCGCGCGGTCGTCGTCGACCCCGTCCAGGATGGGCCGCAGCGACTCCAGACTCTCCACCACCGCCCGGAAACCGCCGACGGTGAAGTAGCTGTTGCCACCGGCCCACTCCGCTGGCGCCTTCTCAAGGACGACGACGCTGGCACCACGGTCGCGGGCGCCGTGCGCCGCTGAGAAGGCGGCGTTGCCGGCTCCGATGACGATGACGTCGTACTTCTCGCTCGTGCTCTTCACTGCACACCTCTCCCCGGCGTCAGGACGTCCACTGCGGCTTCTGCTCCTCGGGTGCGGAGTTGGCCGCGGGAGCTGACGCCGTTGTCAACTCCCGCGCCCGGCGGTGGCGGCTCCTAGGTGACGAGGCCGAGGTCGGTGAGGATTCGGCGCAGGTTCTCCTCCTCCTCGCTGAGGAAGGTGGAGAACTCCTCGCGGTTCAGGCCCGTGGTGTCCCAGACGTTCTGGTCCGCGATCGCCTGCCACTGCGGCGTCTCGACCATCTCCATGAGCTTGGTGCTCCAGTACTCCACGGCGTAGTCGGGCATGTTGGGCGGGCCGAACACGCCGCGCCAGTTGGCCTGGGTGACGTCGTAGCCGGACTCGATGATCGTCGGGATGCTCGCCACCCGCTCGACGGTGAGCCGCTCGGGTGCGCTCACCGCGAGCACCCGGGCGTCGCCGCTCTCCACCAGGTTCAGCAGGTCCGGTCCGCCGAAGGAGACGTCGATCTGGCCGCCGAGCAGGTTACTGGCGTTCTCGTCGCCGGGCAGCGGGATGTAGGCGAGGTCCTCGAACTTGACGCCCACGCCGCGGGCGAGTTCGGCGACGACGATGTTGTCCGCACTGCCGAGCGACGCTCCGCCGATAATGACACCACCAGCGTCGGCCTCAATTTCGGACACGATTTCGCCGAGCGACTGGAAGGGCGAGTCATTGCGAACGTATACATAGGTGTATTCGGCGTAGAGACCGGCCAGCGGTACCATTTCCGACAGCCCAACGTTCTGCGACTCCTGCACTGTTGCCGACAGGTTGCTGACGCTCGTCAACAGCAACGTGTCGTCAGCGCCGTCGTGGTTCGAGGCGAGCGTCGCGGTCGCCACCATGCCGGACCCGCCGGGCAGGTTGCTCAACCGCATCTGGGCGTCGACCAGGTCAGCCTCTTGCAGAGCCTGCATCACGCTGTTGATGGCGAGGTCGATGCCGCCGCCCGGCGGGAACGGGGAGTAGATCGTCATCTGGGATTCGGGGTAGGCCGAGCCGGCCTCCTCACCCTTCTCGGATCCGCCAGAGTTGCACGCTGAAAGAGCGAGCACGCACGCCCCAATTCCAGCTATCACTGCCTTGCGCATGTAGAAGCTCCTCGCCATACGTCGATGTTTGTGAGTAGCCAATAAGTATGTCGGACATGGCTGGCGAAATGAGTAGCACGCTACCGGGTGAGTAGCACGCTACCGCTGAACCCAAGCCTCGTCAACGGCCCGAGACGATTGTGTTACCCAGGCGTTTCCCGGCTTGGGGAACGCCCCGTGGCACCGCCGCCGCCGCTCCAGCGGTACGGCCCAGCACCGCACCGCTGGTGAGACCCGAGCCGCCGGGGTAGTTGTGGTAGAACAGCCCACCGACCAGCTCCCCCGCCGCGTAGAGCCCGTCGATCGGCCGATGCCCGGTGTCCAGGACCCGCCCATCGCCGTCGGTACGCAGCCCGCCGAAGGTGAAAGTCACCCCGCAGGTGACCGCGTACGCCTCGTAGGGCGGGCTGTCCAACGGGTTCGCCCAGTTGGACCGGGGTACCGGGAGTCCTGGTGCCCCCCGCCCGTCCCGGATATGCGGCAGGAAGGGCACCTCGGTCTGGACGGCGGCGTTGTACCGCTCGACCGTGCGCAGCAGCCCCGCCGGGTCGACCCCGACCATCCGGGCGGCGAGATCGTCGAGGTCCGCGGCCCGCACCCGGGTGACCTGGCGGATCCGGTACTCGTCGCGCAGCAGCGGGGCGGTGCGCTGGTCGAAGATCTGCCACGCCACCAGGCCGGGCTGGGCCAGGATCGCCCGGCCGTACGCGGCATAGGGGTAGTCGCGGTAGTCGGCGCCCTCGTCGACGAAGCGCTCACCCCGGGCGTTGACCATGATCCCGTACGGGTAGCTGCACTTTTTGAACTGGTCGCCGACGGCGAGCTCGCCGAACTCTGGCGCGTTCGCCTCCCAGGGCACCGCGTGGCAACCGGACCACTGGCCCCGAGGGCTGGCACCGATGGCGAGCGCCATCCGGATGCCGTCGCCGTTGTTGAATCGGGTGCCCCGCACCCGGGCCACGTCCCACCCCGCACCCAGATACCGGGTACGCCACTCCGCGTTGGACTCGAATCCACCCGAAGCCAGGATCACCGAATCCGCCGGCAGGACCAGATCACCGTCCGGCCCGAGCGCACGTACGCCGGTGACCCGGCCCCCCTGCCGGAGCAGCGCCTCGACCCGGGTCTCGTAGCTGATCCTGACACCGGCCCGCTCACAGGCGAGGACCAGGGCGTCGACAAGTCCGGGTCCACCGCCGGAGACCGCCACCAGGGGCGCGTTCACCGCCCCCTGCCCGGCACCGCCTGCCGAGGACGGCGGTGTCAGGACCGGGACGAACCTGACGCCAGCCGCCCGCATCCACCGGGCCGTGTCGAAGCTGCGCGACACGACCTGGTCGGTCAGGTCCGGGTCGCACTGGTAGTTGCTCATCCGGGCCAGGTCGTCGTAGAACTCCTCCGCTGGGTACGGCCGATTGTCGATCTGCTCGGCCTGCTCCGGCGGAAGGTCATCGACCAGGGTGCCGAGTTCGGCGCCTCCGGTGATCTCCACCCGCATCGTGCCTGCGGCGAAGGCGGTGTTGCCACCCCGGTCAGCTCGGGGCGCGCACTCCATGACGGTGACGTCGGCGCCGTGTTCCCGGGCCGAGAGCGCCGCGCAGAGTGCCGCGTTGCCGGCGCCGACAACGATCACCCGGATCGGGCCGCTCATCGGGACACCGCAGGGTGGCGTGGGCCGACAGTTTCGGTCATCGGGGGGCGCCGACGAGGTCGAGGCCGTGCGAGATCAGCTCCGCCAGCCGTTGCGTGTGCCCGGCGGAGGGCTCGGTCAGCGGCGGTCGGACCGAGCCGACCTGGCGGCCCCGGATCCGCAACCCGGCCTTGATCAGGGAGACCGCGTAGCCGCTGCCCTGGTCCCGCAGATCGGCGAAGGGCAGGTAGAACTCCCGCAACAGCAGGTCCCGCCGCTCCCGATCGTTGGCCTGGACGCTGCGGTGGAAGGCGACCGCGACCTCGGGAAGGAAGGCGAAGACCGCCGAGGAGTAGCTGGAGACCCCGAGCCCGGCGAAGGCCGCCTGGGAGAGTTCGGCGGTGGGCATGCCGTTGAAGTAGGCCCACCGGTCGCCGCCGGAGAGCCTGATCCGCTGGATCCGTTCCAGATTGCCCCGGCCGTCCTTAAGCCCCACGATGGTGTCGAGTTTGAGCAGCTCGGCGACGGTCTCGGTGGCTAGCTCCACCTGATCGCGGTGGTAGATGATCAACGGCAGTGGGCTGCTAACGGCCACCTGCGAGTAGTGGGCGAGCAGGCCGACCTGGCCGCCGACCACGCCCGGCGGCGGGAACAGCAGCGCCGCGTCAGCACCGGCCCGCTGTGCCCGGGCCAGGAACTCGGCGGCGAGCGCCGCGCCGTAGCCGAGTCCGGAGACCACCGGCACGGCACCTCCGACCACCTCGGTAGCCGTGGCGACCAGGCGTTCGTACTCGTCCAGACCGAGGGCGAAGAACTCTCCGGTGCCGCAGCCGACGAAGACGCCGCCTGGCGAGTGGGCAAGGCCGGCGGCCAGGTGTGCCCGGAAGGCCGGCAGGTCGAGCGCGCCGTGCTCGTCGAACGGGGTGACAGGAAAGAAGAGCAGAGCGTTCTCGCCGATCTCGGCGACAGACATCGACACAATGAATCCTCTCAGCGAGTTCATATATATGAACTAGTTTTCATATCTAGACGACAACGTAAGCGCAGCTCAGAGCCCCGTCAAGGAATGATCACATCGAAGAATGCCCACTTATGATGGATTCGGCCCGGCAGCTCACCGAGCGTCGGCGCATGGCCAGATGGGAGAGTGGAGCGGCGGCCGGCGCAGGAAAGACCGGTGCGGTGCGGGATCTGCAGCGGCGCGGCGCGGGACCGGGGTCAGACCAGCGGTCGGAGCCGGGCCAGCAGCGCCTGACGCGCCGCGAGCAGCGACCTAGTCGTGGCCCGCACCTTCGCCTCGTCCAGTCGGGCCACCGGCACCGAACAACTGATCGCCACCAGCGGGAGGTCGTCGTGGCACAGCGCCACCGCGAAGCAGCGCAGCCCGACCGTGCCCTCCTCGCCGTCGATCGCGAAGCCCCGTTCCCGGGTCTGCGCGAGATCCGCCAGAAGACGGTCGGCTGAGGTCAGGGTCTGCGGGGTCAGGGCGATGTACTCCGCCGGCAGGGACGCCTCAAGCTCCGGCACGGGCAGGGTCGCCAGCATCGCCTTACCCAGCGCCGTGACATGGGCCGGCATCCGTCGGCCGGGGCGGAAGTGCACCCCCAACGCGTGCCGGGAATACTTGGAAAGCAGGTATCGGACGTTCTCCTCCTCCAGCCGCGCCAGGTGGATAGTCTCGTTCAGGCTGTCCCGCAGGCCCTCCATGACATCCTCGGTCAGGCCGATTACGTCCGACTCGTCCAGTCCGGAGAGCCCCATCGCCCGGGCCCGATAGCCGAGGACGAAACCGCCCCGACGGTCGGTGGCCACCCAGCCCTGCCCACCCAGCGCCGCCAACATGGCGTGCAGACTGCTCTTGGGCATCCCGAGAGCTCGTTGCAGCTCCATGAAGGACTGCGGTTCCCGGCCGGTGAGCAACTCCAGCAGGCGCAGGGCGCGCTCGGCCGACTTGACCGACGGTGCCGCCCACGCGACCCTCTCCTCGCCGCCCACGTATCACCTCAGTCGCTCTCGTCGAGCCGTGCCCCCGGTCACCCGGCGTCGACCGATTGTCGATCGCGAGGCTACCGCCTCGGCGAGCCGGGTGGCTCCGGCTCCGCTGGGGGCGACCTCGGAACGCCCACCGCCGAGGCCACCAGGAGCAGACCGAGGAACGGGAAAGCCCAGGACGCGCCGGCGGCACCAGTCGCCACCCCGATCCCGGCCGGCACCAGGACCTGCCCGATCTTGTTGCCCATGATCCGGATCGACAGAGCCGCCCCCCGGGTCCGCGCCGGCACCGCCTGCACCACCAGCGCCATCGTCAGCGGCTGACCGATCCCGAGAAAGAAGCCTGCAGCGACGAGCACCAGCCCGAGCAGCCAGATCCGATTGGTAAGGGGCAACAACGCCATCAGCACCCCCGAGCCGAGAGTGCTCATCAGCAGCAGGCGGACCCGGCCCCACCGGGCCAGCATCGGTGGAATGAGCACCCGGGAGGCGACCGAGGCCGCAGCCCGCAGACTCAGCAGCGCCCCGATCGTCGCCGCACCGATGCCGCGTCGCTCACCGAGCAGCGGCAGGTACGCCACCAGCACATCCACCGCCGTCAGTAGCGCAAGACTCGCGAACATTCCGCCGAAGACGCCCGGCAATCGGAGAATCCGGATCGGTCCGGGCGCCACCTCGTCGCCAGGCGGTCCCGGTCGGGACCGCCGGTCCGAGTCTGCGAAGCCCCAACAGAAGATCAGCGCCACCGCGCTCAGCAGGGCCCCGATGACGAACGCCCGGGTCGTGGTCACCTCGCGGGCCGCCCCGCCACTCAACACCGCACCACCCAGGGTCGGCCCGATCATCTGCCCGACCGAAGCGGCGGCACTGATCAGACCGAAGTCCCGGTCCAGGCTGTGCTCGTCGGAGAGCGCTGCCACCAGGGTCTGCGCGCCGATCATGATCGCCATCGCGCCGAGGCCGAGAATGATCGTCGCGGCCACCAGGACGACCAGGTCGCTGGCGACGACCAGACCCGCGCAGCCCGCCACCAGCAGCAGAATCCCGCCGAGCAGCACCGGGGTGGAGCGCCGCCGGTCCGAGTAGCGCCCGATCGGGATGGCGACCAGCGCGGGCAGCAACGCGTACGCGGCCACCAACAGACCAACCTCCAGCTCGCCGCCGCCGAGGTCGATGACCCGGTAGGTGAGCACCGGTCGAACGACGAAGACCGCGACCTGGGTGATCAGCATGCAGAGCAGCAGCCGCCACAGCCAGCCGGGCAGCCCGGACCGGAGCCGGTCACGGATCATGACCAGGGGCGGGTAGACGGATCGGCGGCTCGGGGATCCGGCGGCGCCGACTCCGCCCCGACCGACCCTGTACCGCCCAGCGCCGACCGGATCACCTCGGCCAGGTGCAGCGCCTGCCGGTCGGTCGCCCCGGCGATCTGGGTCCGGCAGCTGAACCCGTCCGCGACGATCAGGGTCTCCTCGGTGGCGGCCCGGACCTCCGGCAGCAGGACCCGCTCACCGGCCGCCATGGATATCTCGTAGTGGCCCGCCTCGAAGCCGAAGTTCCCGGCCAGCCCGCAACAGCCGGAATCCAGCACCGCGTTGTCGAGTCCGAGATCGGCCATAAGCTTCCGCTCGTCCTGATCTCCGAGGACCGCATGCTGGTGACAGTGCGTCTGGGTGATGGCGGCGCCGGTGATCCGGGGCGGTCGCCAGCCCGGGGTACGGGCCAACAGCGCCGCGAGCGTCGTCGTCGCCTCGGCGGCCCGCTGGGCACGGGGGTCGTCGAGCAGCTCGGGCAGATCCGACCGGAACGCGGCGGCGCAGCTCGGCTCCAGTGCCACCATCGGCATCCCCGCCGCGATGAACGGATCGATCGCGTCGAGGCTGCGTCGGGCGACCCGACGCGCGACACCGAGTTGGCCGGTGCTGATCCAGGTCAGCCCGCAGCACTGGACCCCGGGCGCGACCCGGACGTCGTACCCGGCCGACTCCAGCACCTCGACGGCGGCCCGCCCCACCTCCGGGGAGAAGTGGTTGGTGAAGGTGTCCACCCAGAGCAGGACCGGCGTACGCCCCTTCTCGGGCCGGCCACGGCGTGCCCGGAACCAGCCGAGGAACGTCTGCCCGGTGAAGCGTGGGATCTGGCGCTGCGGAGCGATCCCCCCGAGCCGCTTGAGCAGCGGGGCGAGCAGCCGCGAACCGGTGGCCTGGTTGATCAGCACCGGTGCGACCCGGGCCAGCCTCGCCCAGAGCGGCAGGAACCCCATCGAGTAGTGCGACGTTGGTCGAAGCCGACGCTTGTAGTGGTGGTGGAGGAACTCCGCCTTGTACGTGGCGACGTCGACCCCGGTCGGGCAGTCGCTCTTGCAGCCCTTACAGGAGAGGCAGAGGTCGAGCGCGTCACGTACCTCGGTGGAACGCCAGCCGTCGGTGACCAGGTCACCCCGGCTCATCTCGAAGAGCAGGTGGGCGCGGCCTCGCGTCGAATGCAGCTCGTCCTTGGTCACCATATAGCTGGGGCACATCACCCCACTGGAGGTGTCCCGGCACTTCCCCACTCCGATGCAGCGCCGGGTCGCCTCGGCGAAGTCGCCGTGGTCGTCGGGGTACGAGAAGACGGTTGCCAGCGGTAGGGGGCGGTAGCCGCTGCCGAGCCGCAGGTTCTCGTCGACCCGGAACGGGCGCACGATCATGCCCGGGTTGAGCCGGTTGTCGGGATCCCAGACGCCCTTGAACCGGGCGAAGAGTTCGATCACCTCGGGGCTGTACATCCGGGACAGGAACTCGCCTCGGGCCTGGCCGTCACCGTGTTCCCCGGAGAGCGAACCGCCGTGCGCGGCGACCAGGTCGGCGGCCTCACCGACGAAGGACCGGAACCGCCGTACCCCCTCGTCGGAGAGAAGATCGAAGTCGAGCCGGACGTGGACACAGCCCTCGCCGAAGTGGCCGTAGGTGACGCCGTGCAACCCGTACTGGTCACGCAGTGCCTTGAATTCGCGCAGGTAGCCGGCCAACCGGGCCGGCGGAACCGCCGCGTCCTCCCAGCCGGGCCAGGCCTCGGCGGAGCCCGCCATCCGGGTGGCGATGCCGGCGCCGTCCTCCCGGATCCGCCAGAGCCGGCGCTGCTCGGCAGCCGGGACCACGACCTCGCGGCCGAGCGCGGCGCAGTCACCGGTGATCTTCGCGGCGGCCTGCCTGGCTGCGTCCAGGCTCGCCGCGCCGACCTCGACGAAGAGCCACGCCTGGCCCTCGGGGAGCAGTGACCAGAGTTCGTCGTCGCCGCCAGCCGGGTCCAGCGTGTTGACGAGTTCCCGGTCCAGTCCCTCGATCGTGAGCGGCTGGTGCGGTAACAGGTTCGCGACGTCCTCCGCCGCGGCGCAGTCGTCGTCGTAACCCAGGACCAGAAGCACCTTCGCCGCCGGTACCGGCACCAGTCGAACGGTCGCGCTGAGCACGATCGCGCACGTCCCCTCGGTACCGACCAGCGCGCGCGCCAGGTTGAACCGGTTCTCCGGCAGCAACTGGTCGAGCGGGTAGCCGGAGATCCGGCGGCTGAAGCCGGAGAGTTCCCGGCGCAGAATGGCGAGGTTCTCCTGCGAGAGTCGGCGCAGCTCACGGTAGATCTCGCCGGCTCGACCTGGCTGGGCGACGAGTTCATTGATCCGGGCGGGGTCGGCCTCGCCGACCGTCATCCGGGTCCCGTCGTAGAGCAGGATGTCCAACTCGACGACGTTCTCCGCGGTGGTGCCGTACGCCACCGAGTGGGAGCCGCAGGCGTTGTTGCCGATCATGCCGCCGATGGTGCAGCGGCCATGGGTGGAGGGATCCGGACCGAAGGTGAGTCCGTGTGGTGCGACCGTACGGCGCAGCGAATCCAACAGGACCCCAGGCTGAACCCGCGCGGTCCGGGCCACCGGGTCGACCGCCAGGATCCGGTCGAGGTAACGGGAGGTGTCGATCACGACACCGCCGCCGCAGGCCTGTCCCCCGAGGCTGGTCCCGCCGCCTCGGAGCACCACTGGGGCGCCGACATCCCGGCAGGCCACCACCGCCGAGATGAGTTCCTCCTCGGTCCGCGGCAGGACGACGCCGAGGGGCAGCTGTCGGTAGTTGGAGGCGTCCGAGGCGTACATCGCGCGGGCCGCCGTGTCGAACATGCCGCCGGGCAGAACCGCCTGCAGTCGCCGCCGCAGCTCTGCCGTCTCGGTCTCCGGGGCCGTCACCACTACCTCTTCCTCCCGGGTGGGTACCGCCGCTCGGGGGGTTCCCACCGCAGCCGATCGGATCCGGTCAGGCCCGCAGATAGGAGGTCCTGGTCGAGGTGTAGAAGTGGCGGGCGTGCTGGCCCTGTTCGCGGGGGCCGTAGCTGGATCCCTTGCTGCCGCCGAACGGGACGTGGACGTCCACCCCCGCCGTCGGCAGGTTGACCATCACCATGCCCGCCGCCGCGTTGTTCCGGAAATGTTCGGCGTGCCGTAGCGAGGTGGTACAGATGCCGGCGGTGAGGCCGAACTCGGTGTCGTTCGCCACCGCGAGCGCCTCGTCGTAGTCGGCCACCGGCAGGACCGCCGCGACCGGGCCGAAGATCTCCTCCCGGTTCACCCGGTGGTCGTTCGCCGCCCCGGTGATCAGGGCGGGGGCAAGGTAGTAGCCCGGAGTCGCCCGTCGCACCAGGTCGCCGCCGTACACCTCGGCGTCGGCGCGGGCCAGTTCGATGTACTCCAGGTCCGTCGCCAGCTGCCGCTCATCGACCACCGGGCCGATGTCGGTGCTCTCCGAGAGGGCGTCGCCGACGGTGAGGGTGCGCATCCGGTTCACCATCGCGGCGACGAACCGGTCTTGGATGGCCTCTTCCACGATGAGCCGGCTGGATGCGGTGCAGCGCTGGCCGGTCGAGAAGTACGCACCCTGGATCGCGCAGTCGACGGCGAGGTCGAGGTCGGCGTCGGCCATCACCACGAGCGGATTCTTGCCGCCCATCTCGAGCTGGACCCGGGCCAGGCGGCTCGCCGCGGCGACCGCGATGCCCCGGCCGACACCGACCGAGCCGGTGAAGGTGACCGCGTCCACCCCGGATGACTCGGTGATCGCCGAGCCCACCGTCGAGCCAGGCCCCATCACCAGGTTGAGTACGCCGGGCGGGAGTCCGGCCCGATGCAGGCAGTCGACGATCGCGTGGGCGCAGGCGGGGACCAGATCTGCCGGTTTGAAGACCACCGTGTTGCCGCACGCCAGTGCGGGGGCGATCTTCCAGGCCGGAATCGCCATCGGGAAGTTCCAGGGCGTAATGATGCCGACGACGCCGACAGGTTCCCGGATGATGTCGACGGTGACGCCGGGCCGGGTCGACGGGATGCGCTCGCCGCCCATCCGGAGTGCCTCGCCGCTGAAGAAGCGGAAGAGGTGACCGGCCCGGGTCGCCTCGGCGACCGCCTCACGGACCGGCTTGCCCTCCTCTCGAGCGAGTAGCCGGCCGAGTTCGTCGGCGCGTCCCAACAGCTCGGCGGCGACGGCTTCGAGGATGTCTGCGCGTAGCTGCGGCGAACTGCGGGCCCAACCGGGGGCGGCAGCGCGGGCCGCGGCGACGGCGTCGTCGACGGCAGCTCGCCCCGACTGCGGATAGAGCCCCACGAAATCTGCAGTGTTGGATGGATTCACGTCCGGACGGTGGTCGTCGGCCGCGACCCACTGGCCGTCAATGTAGTTCATCTCTGCCTGCACCGGGGAAGAGTAGCATGCCACTCTGTCGAGTTGGCCCGATGCTCCTGGTCAGGGGCGCTGCTCCTATGGATGTCAATCGGCGAGTTCAAGATCGTCTACCTCACCATGGACCTCGGCGAGCGAGCCTGTAGCGGGTCAAAACTCCGTTCTGGGCCAGGGCCCGGCATGTTGAAAATCGGCTCGGATCATGGACCTTCCTCCGCAACCAGGGCCAAGAGCCTGCTGGCCATCGACTTCTTCCACGTCGACACGATTGGGCTGCGACGCCTGTACCTCCTGGTGATCATGGAGGTCGCCACCCGCCGGGTCCACCTACTCGGCGTCACCGCCCACCCCACCCGGCAGTGGACCGCCCAGGCCGCCCGCAGTTGCCGCCTAACGCGATCACCAAAATGACTGGTCAAAGCCCAGAACAGAGTTTCTGACACGCTGAAGCCCCCGCGGACGGCTTGTTAGCCGCTCGGTCCACGACGGCCTGGGCTAACGTTGCGCACCTTGCGGTTGGAGTCCGCGACCAGCACGGCGGGTGCCTACAATCCTATCCGTGCTGGTCAATCGGCATACTCGTATTCGTAGAGGACTCCCCCGCAGAGCCGGCTGCAAGCGGGTGCGGCGCGGCCCTACGGGGGCGTCGTCGAGCAGGTGGTCCTGCAGCTCGGCGAGGATCCGGCCAGGTCAGCCCGGCAGCGCCGCCTGAGTCGGGGTCGACCGGTTGGTGGTGGTGCCGTCGCCGAGCTGCCCGAACGCGTTGTAGCCCCAGCACCACAGGCTGCCGTCGGTACGCACCGCGCAGGCGTGGTAGGACGCTCCGAAGCCCGCCGTCCAGGCGGTGGCGGTACCGACCTGGGTCGGGGTGGTCCGGTGGGTGGTGGTGCCGTCGCCGAGCTGCCCGGACGCGTTGTTGCCCCAGCACCACAGGCTGCCGTCGGTACGCGCCGCGCACGACGAGTCGACGCTCGCCTCGACGCTTGCCCAGGTGGTGGCGGTGCCGATCCGCAGCGGGGTGGCCTGCGAGCCGATGCCCCCGCCCACCTGGCCGTACCCGTCCTCGCCCCAGCACCACAGCGTCCCGTCGACGCGGACCGCGCAGGTGTGGACGAAGCCGGCCGTCGCACCGGCCCACGTGGTCGCGGTGCCCACCTGCGTCGGGGTCGCCCGGTAGCTCAGGATGCCGAGACCGAGCTGCCCGTCCGAACTGCTCCCCCAGCACCACAGGGTCCCGTCGGTCCGCACGGCGCAGGTGTGGGCGTAGCCGGTCGTGACGCTGGCCCAGGTGCTCGCCGTACCCACCTGCACCGGGGCGCTCGTCTTGTGGGGAGACAGGCCGATTCCGAGCTGGGCGTGGCGGTTCAGGCCCCAACACCACAGGGTACCGTCGGTCTGGACCGCGCAGGTGTGGTTGCTGCCGGCGCTGACACTGGCCCAGGTGGTGGCGGTGCCGACCTGCACGGGACTGGTCCGCCTGGTGTTCGTGCCGTCGCCGAGCTGCCCGCTGGCGTTGTTGCCCCAGCACCACAGCGTTCCGTCCGTGCGTACCGCGCAGGTGTTTCCGCTGCCGGCGTCGATCTGCGCCCAGGTGGTGGCGGTGCCGACCCGGACCGGACCGGTCCGGTTCGTGGTCGTCCCGTCGCCGAGCTGGCCGTAGAAGTTGTTGCCCCAGCACCACGGCGTTCCGTCGGTACGGATCACACAGGTGTGCAGATCGCCTGCGGCAACCTGGGTCACGGCCGCAGCGGTGACCGAGTCATTCGGCATGGTCGGGACAGCGGAGCTGACGCCCGCCCCGGCCGCGCCCGCCGTGAACCCGATGGCCAGCACGGTTATCCCGACGGAAGCCGCCGCCGCGCCGGCGATTCGGGCTGCCCACTGCCATCGTGTCCGCAGCCAGGCCTGCTGATTGTCGCTCATGTCCTGCTCTCCCAGACATCGTCGGTTCCGCGTGGTGGAGGCGGCGTTGCCCCAGCAGGTCACCAGCGACCCGCCACCACATGGTGAGGCGACTCTACATCGACACTCATCAACGTGAAACCAGAGCGCCACCACCGATGGCGCAGCTGATGCGGTGCCGAATGCCGACCGCCCTAGCCTGATCCGGTGCTCCGCGGCGAACCAGCCGCGCGCGGCATCGCGATCGGGCACCGACGACCTGACAGGTACCGGCAACGGTGGCACCGGCTCGATCCGAGACCGTTCGGACCAGGCGGCGGGTGGGCCGCCGGTCCCGGGCGGTGATGCAGGAGGTCGTCGTACAGCTTGATGAGTTCCGGCGCGGGGTCGAGACCGGCATCCTCCGCCAGCGCCCACCGAGCCTGCCGGAGAGCATCCAGCGCACCGGCGCTGAGCCGGGAGACCGGCACCAGATGGTGCCGGTCTCCCGGCGGCGACCAACCCGCTACTGCGGGTAGGTCAGTATGATTCTCGCCGGCGGGTCGGACGAACAACTAATCACCGGACCTTCGCCAGCTTTCCCCCTTTTGGGGATGCAACGGGCGGTGTAGGGTCATGTTGATCTTCCCGGTTGCGGTGCGGCAGCGGCACACATCCGGATGCGACCAATCGCCACGCGCACATCGATGCCTGCGTGGCCGCGTCCATCAGGAGGTACTCGACGATGCAACTGACACAGAAGCCCGATCGGTGCCACATTTGTTGAGCGGGGAACTCGTCACGTTCGCCGGCGTGGCGGCCGGGGCGGTCGTCCTTCCCGGAGCGGATTTCACCATGGTGGTCCGCAACGCACTCGCCAGCCGGAAGCTCGGTCTGGCTACCGCCGGTGGCGTCGTCAGTGGACTGATCCTGCACTCGTCACTGGCCGCATTCGGGATCGCGGCGCTGATGATGACATCGGCGACGGCGTACCGGGTGATCCAGTTCGTCGGCATGGGATATCTCCTCTATCTGGGCATCCGATTGTTGTGCAGTCCACCGCCATCCGACACCACTCTGGAGCAGAACGTCCACAGCGGAATGGATGTGCGCCGGCACCGAAGGACCAAGGATGGCGGTCACTGGCACGCCTACCGGCAAGGGCTGGTGACCGATCTGACCAATCCCAAAGTCTTCGTGTTCTTCGCCAGCCTGATTCCGCAATTCGTTCCCACGGGAGTGCCGGCCGGGCCCCGTACGGCGGTGCTGGCTCTGCTGATCGTGTTACTGGCCGTGGTTTGGTATCCCATACTCGCTGTGACGGTCGACCGGGCCAGTGGTTTCCTTCGGCGGCCGGGGGCGGCCCGTACGCTCAACGCACTCGCCGGTCTCACCCTGCTCGGACTGAGCCTGCACCTTGCCGCCGAACTGGCCGTGCTTCTCGGCTACGCGGACCCCATCTAGCATCTGGTGTCGAGTTGGCCGGCAGCACCCGGGCCTGGTCAGGCGACAGCCACCAGTTCGGTCGGCTGCGTCGCGTCCACCATGAGCAACGCGGCGGCCAGCCGGCCGACCGGCGTCGAAGACGGCGGACTGGCGCTAAAGGACACGACGCACCCCGTCCGCGGATCCCACACGGGCCGGTCCGGCCCACGGTGGCGATCGTCGCCGCTGCGGATCGGCATCTCATTGCCAGCTCGTCACCTTGGGTGCCGGCCGGCCCGCTGCGCCGGTGCGGGGGGCGGTTGCGCCAGCGGATCGCCGAGGTAGCCGGCTGCCTGCAGGTCGAACAGTTCACGGTAGAGGCCACCGGCGGCCATCAGTTCGTCGTGGGAGCCCTGCTGGACAAGGCGCCCGTCGCGCATGACGAAGATCTGGTCAGCGTGCCTGACGTTGGCCAGTCGGTGGGTGATCAGCACGATGAGCCGGTCGGGGTGTCGGCGCAGGTGCTGGAACATGGCGTGTTCGGCGCGCGCGTCGAGCGCCGCGGAGGGTTCGTCGCAGACCAGCAGGCTGGCGTCGCGGTAGAGGCTGCGGGCCGCGACGAGGCGCTGCCACTGCCCGCCGGAGAGGTCGTGCCCGTCCTTGAACTCCCGGTCGAGCAGCGTGTCGTAGCCACGGGGCAGGTCGAGGATCATGTCGTGGGCGGCGGCGGACCGGGCGGCGTCCTCCAGGCTCGGCCCGGCGGGTCGCCGGGCCCGGTCGTGGCGGCCGATCAGGATGTTCTGACCCGCGGTGAAGGGGAACTTCCACCAGTCCTGGGTCATCACCGACACGTGCGAACCGATGTCGTACGGGTCGAGGGCGGTCGTGTCGACGCCGTCCCAGCGCACCGCGCCGCCGGTGGGCCGGTAGAGGCCGGCGATGAGTTTCGCCAGGGTGGTCTTTCCGGAGCCGTTCTCCCCGACCAGCGCGACCACCTGTCCGCGCCGTAGGGTCAGGCTGACCTGGTCGACGGCCGGCGAGTCGGTGTCGGGGTACCGCAGGCTGACCTGGTCCAGTTCGATGGTGTCGAATCCCCCTACCGGCTGGCCACCGTCGGGCCGGGTACGCCCGTCGGCGCGGGCCAGGAAGTCCCGGTAGTCCTGGTAGTACAGTGCGTCCTCGTACAGGGAGTTGGTGGCGTGGACCGCGACCCCGAGGCTGGAGTGGGCCGTCTGCAGGGCGATCAACGCGGTTGCGGCGGCGGCGAGGGCCACCCAGCCGCTTAGCAGCAGCCCGCCGAGGACCGCGTACACGGCGAAGCTGGCCAGCCCGGCCCCGGCGGCGCCGATGGTACGGGTGGCGGTCTGCGATCGGACGAGATCGAGATCGGCCCGGGCTTCGACGGACATCAACCTGCGGTACTCACCGAGCAGAAAGCCGCCCATCTGGTACGAGCGGACCTCGGACGCGGTGTGCCGGTTGGCCATCAGGCCGGCCAGCATCCACATTCGACGCCGGCGGGTGATCCGGGCCAGCAGGTTGAGATACTTCCGGCGGGCAATCTTCACGGTGGTGGCCGCCTGGGGTACGGCGGCCAGCAGCAGGCAGGGCAGCAGAATCGGCTGGATGACGGTGACCGCGGCGGCGGTGGCGAGGACCCCGATGATGCCGGTGATCAGGTCGACGGTGTGGTTCACGATGGAGGCGGCCTCGCGCATGCCCCGGTCGCGGGCCCTGTCCATCTCCTCGGCGAATCCGGCGTCGTCGAACGCCGCGAGGTCGACCGCGGTGGTCGCCTCGAACAACCGCAACTCGACCCGGTAGTTGATCTGCGGCATCAGCCGGGCCTGCGCCCAGCCGGCGGCGATCGTCAGGCCGCCCTTGGCGACCAGCGCGGCGGCGGCCAGCGCGAGCGCGGGCAGGGCGGCCTGGACCCGTTCGGGGGTGGGGCCGGCGGCGAACAGTCTGGTCAGCACGCTGGTGGTGGCCAGCAGTCCGAAGGTGGTCATCACGCCGGCCAGCGCGTTGAGCCCGATCGAGGCGATCGTGTCCCGCCGGCTGGTTTCCCAGGCCACGCCGATCGCCTCCCGGGTGAGGTGCGGCAGCCGGCGGGCGACCGACCAGAAACTTGTCTGGGTGACCTGTCGGGCGTGGTGCATCCAGTCAGGGTCGGTCAACTCGGGCAGCGACAGTTCGTCGAGCTGCTTCGTCGCGGCGGCGTCCGGGTCGGCAGTCGCGACGGGAGCGGCTTCGGGAGTCGGCTCGCCGGCGTCGGCGGAAGCGGGCGTGTCTGCGTTGCGAGGAATGCGGGAACCCACGCCCGGAGAGTACGTTCAGTTAAGAGATCGAGTCACTCGGTCACCGGCGTGTCGAACG
The DNA here is from genome assembly GCF_048060115.1 of Micromonospora sp. LOL_023. Lineage (NCBI taxonomy): Bacteria > Bacillati > Actinomycetota > Actinomycetes > Micromonosporales > Micromonosporaceae > Micromonospora > Micromonospora sp. LOL_023. The sequence goes on along the minus strand of NZ_JBHMIM010000022.1, from coordinate 70,296 downwards.
CGTGTCCAAATCGCTGGTCAGGTGCCGTCAGGTGCCCAACCGATCCGGCGCGACCGCGACGTCGGTGGCCGAGTGGACATCGGTGGCGGCATCCGCCGCCTGCTCGTTCCACGCGGGCACCACCCGGCGCCGCTGCTGCGGCAGTGCCGCCGGCTCGTGCCACGGCGGTGCCCGCACCGGCTCGGGCCGAGACGCCGGGACGTCCGCGATCGGCACGTACACCCGGGCGTCCACCGCCTCGGACCACAGCAGGGCTGTCACCACGCTGCTCGGCCGTTGGGCCGGATCCCGGGCCAACGAACGCAGGCACAACTCCACCACGTCGGCCGGAAGTCCGTCGATCGGCGGCAGCGGCTCCGGGGCGGCATGCGGGTGCGGACGCTTCCAACCCGGCTCCATCGGCCACGGCAGCCGTCCGGCCAGGCAGAGGTAGAGCAGCACGCCGGTGGCATAGCTGTCACTGGCCGGGGTGGCACGTCCGCCGTCCCACCGTTCCGGTGCGACGAAGGCCGGCGTACCGGGCAGGCTCCCGTCGCGATCGAGTTCGACCCAGCCGGCGACCGCGGCGATCCCGAAGTCGAGCACCTTCGCGCCGGACGGGGTGAGCACGACGTTCGCCGGTTTGACGTCGCGGTGCACGATGCCGTGCGCGTGCGCGGCGGCCAGCGCGGCACTGACCTCCGCGCAGACCCGTACGGCGATCCGCCAGTCGAGTCCACCGGCCAACAGGTGCGCGGCGAGGGTCTGCCCCTCGACGAGTTCCATCACGATGTACGGCTCGGGGTCACCGGTCGGGCCGGCGGCCACACCGAAGTCGTGAACGCTGGCCACGTTGGGGTGGGCCAACCGGGCTGCCGCCCGCGCCTCCCAACGGACCTGCTCCAGTCGTACGTCGTCGACCAGATGGGGGGCGATCAGTTTCACCGCCACCGGCCGGTCGAGCACCTCGTCGTGGGCACGCCACACCTCGGACATCCCACCCACGCCGATCCGCAGGTCCAGCCGATACCGGCCACCCAGACTACGCATGCCCGCTTCCCGTTGCCGTCGTGCCACGGATCGACGAGCGATACCGCCGATTCCCCTGCCGCCGCCTAGGTACCCCGCTTCTCACGTGCGAAAACGCCGGAGAAGCCAGGTCAGTGCGGCGATGGCGAGCAGCGCGACGAAGACAACGGTCAGCACGGTGGGACCGGCCTGGTCCAACGTGGCGGCCAGCCAGCGCTGGGCCACCGCGGCGCCGTCGATGATCGGATCAGCGGCGTCGGCGCCGCCCAGCAGCCGGACCTCGTACCAGCCGTACCAGGCGACGTAGCCGCCGGCACCGACGAGCAGCACGCCACCGAGGCGGGACAGCAGCGGTGCCGCCCGGCGCACCCGGCGCAACAACCCGTCCCGCGCCAGGGCGACCGCGACGGCGGCGACCGCCACGGTCAGTCCCATGCCGGCGGCGTAGGCAACGAACAACGCGACCCCGGACGTGAGGGAACCAGCCCGCAGGCTGGTCACGACGATCGCCAGGAACGGGGCGATCGTGCAGGACAGCGAGGCCGCCGCGTACGCCATCCCGAACACGACCATGGACAGCGCCGACCGGCCGGTGTCCGGGGCCCGCGACACACCCACGCCGAGCCCGGGTAGCTGCCGGCCGGCCAGCAGCACCGCGCCCAGCACGACGAGCAGCAGGCCGATGCCGATGGTGACCCACGGCAGTTGGCGTTGGACGGCTCCGGCCAGGGGTGCCACGACCAGCCCGAACACGCCGAACACGGCGACGAAGCCGGCGGTCATCGCCGCGGTCGCGGCCAACGCCCGACCGACTGCGGCCCCCCGGCCGGCACCGGTCGCACCGTCCCCGACCACCAGGATCGACAGGTACGCCGGCAGCAACGCGAACCCGCACGGGTTGACCGCAGCGAGCATGCCCGCCGCCAGGGCCAAGGCCAGCGGCGCGTCGGTCACGTCAGTCCACCAGCAGCCGGTCGAGGGTTGCGGGCAGCTCGTCGACGTCGACGTGGCCTCGGGCCGCGACGGCACCGGCGGAGTCGAGAACGACGAAGGTGCTCTGCGCGGTGATGCCGAACTTCTTCCACACCACGCCCTGCTCGTCGGAGAGCTGCGCGAAGCCGGTCAGCTCTGCCATCTCGACGAAGTCACGCATCGCCGGTTCGCCGTCCAGCCCGGCGACGCCCAGCACGGTGGCGTCGTCGGCGTAGTCGGCGGCGAGGGCGTTGACCCGCTTCGCCTGACCGAGGCAGGTGGAACACCACGGTGCCCAGAACCACAGCACCGCTGGTCTGCCGGCCAGGCTGCTGCCGTCGAACCTGCTGCCGTCCAGCGTGTCGACGGTGAAGTCGTAGCTTTCCGCGGCCGGGTCGGTCGACGCGGCCGGGTCGGTCGACGCGGCGGTGCCCGGCTGTGCGGCGGTGGTCGTGGCTGCGGCCGCTGGCGCGGTGCCGTCGGCGGTGGTGTCGCCGCAGCCGGTCAACGCCAGCGCGCCGACGGCGATCAGGGCTGTGAGCCGGTGCCGTACGTCCATCCATCGCTCCTACGTCCGTCGGGCCTGCCAGCGTATACCGAGGGCCCTGGCCGCAGTCCGGACCGACCGGTTGCACCGTCCGCCTAGGTTTGACTTTGTGCCGGTTGAGACCCTGACGAACCTGACGGCGATCGTGATCTCGGTCGTTTCGCTCGCTGTGTCAGGTCTGCTGGCGATCCGGCAGAACCGGACGGCGTCCGCCGGGTACGCCCTGCCGGTCGTCCTCGAGATCTTCGACCAGTTCCGGTCCGAGGAGTTCTTCGACGCCCGCCGGTACGTCTTCGACCGGCTGAACAAGGACTTCGTCTCTCCGGTGGCGTACACGGATCTCCCGAAGGAGGTGCGGACCAAGATCCGCATCGTTGCCGGTCGGTACGACGACCTCGGCAAGCTGGTGGCCCACGGCATCGTCGACGAGGGGTTGATCATCGGATCGAACGGCACCTCGATCCGTCGGGTCTGGGAGTCGGTGGCGCCCTTCGTCCTCGACGAGCGCCGCAAGTCCGGCCAGCAGACCTGGCGGTACCTGGAGGACCTCGCCTGCCGCGCGACCCGTACGCCGCCCTCGGCGGTGTACGCCAGGCTCGGGCTTCGCCGCTACCCGGGCGGCGGCTGACCGGGGTCGGCGGCGTTCGGTCGAGGCACCCCCAACCAGTCGTGGACCACGGCGGTCTCCTGGTGGTCGAAGGCGATCCCGGCCGCGTCCGCCCGGTTGAGCACGTTCGCGACGAAGGCCGCACCCACCTCGGTGCCGCTCGGCGGTGGTTGACCGTGCAGTGGCCGGCCACCGTAGGAGGTGCCGCGTACCACGAACGCTACGGCGCCGCGGCTGACCGGGACGCCCTGATCGTGGAGTTGGTCCCGGGCCCAACTCGTGCACTGGGTCAGGTTGAACTGGTGGGTGCCGGCGTAGTCGGCGAGCGTCTGGTAGACCGGCGGCCACCACTCCGGTGGGATGCGGGGCAGGTTGAGCAACTCGGCGAGCCGTTCGACAGGTTCGGGCAGGGTGCCGCCGTGGGCGGTGGTCGCGGCCGGCTCGGGCGGGGTGTGCCGGGCGTCGTCCCAGATCAGGTGCTGCGACATCCGCAGGTTGGGCAGGTCCAGGCTCTCCAGCGCGCGGGCGAAGCTGCCGAAACCGAACCAGTTGGTCACGGTGATCGGCCGATCCAGCTCACTGCGCAGCCGCTGAGCGAGCGCGGCCATGTTGATCGGCGTGCTGGCGGCGTCGTACTCGGCCAGGACGATCGCCCGCAGCGTCGCGTACGCCTCGTCCCGGGCCTGATCCCGGGCCGTCGGGCCGCCGTTGAAACCGGTGTCCGGTGTCTCGTCGGCGTCGCCGTCAAGGTTCATCGGGTCGCCTTGGACGAGGGCGAGTAGTTGTTCACTGTCGAGCACACGGTCGGCCATCGCGACGAAGGCGTCGGCGGCGTCGGCCGGGGACACGATCATGGTCCGCCGGTCGGATCGGCGTAGTCGCTGCAGCAGCGGTGTCATGTCGGAGTCGCCGGAGGCGATGACGAACTCCTCGTAGTGGGTGTCCGCGGTCAGCGCGTCGATGGCGTCGATGACGATCCGGATGTCCGCACCGTTCTTGGTGGCGTTGTAGCGCGGGCAGTCGATCACCTCGAAGCCGGCCCGGACGAACGATGGCCGGAACCGGGAGAAGAACAGGCGTTCCTGCTCGCCGGTGGGGCTGCGGTTGCCTACCCAGCCGGACGGGTTGAGGTAGCAGCGCAGGATCAGCCATCGGCGTACCCCGTCGGTCGCGGAGATCGACGACAGGCGGCCGAGCCAGGCGCCCGGGTTGCTCGCGAACTGGATCGCCACCGCCGGGTCCAGCTTGAACAGGCCGATGAACACGTTGTCGAAGTCGAGGTAGAGCGCGGCCCGAGTGTGATTCACGAAGCCAACCTAGCAACCCGGGCAATTGCATCGATATCTATCACTACAATATCCTGTCGCGGCGGACGGTGCCGCGGAGACAGGAAGGTTGTCGTTGACCGACGAACTGGACCTCACCTTCGACGAGCGCCGACCGACCGGTCGCCGACAAGCCGGCCGACGAGGAACCGGCCGACGAGGAACCGACCGGCGCCGCGGCGCGGGCACAGGCACAGGCGCGGACCGACGTACCGACAGCGACAGCCGTTCGGGCCAACGCCGGCGCGGCACCCGGCGCCGGGGCGGCAGTCGCGGCCCGATCCTCATGCTGGCCGTGGTGGTGGTCCTGCTGGCCGGTCTGAGCGGCGCCTACCGTTACGGGCCGGACCGCATCCAGAGCATGCTCTTCGCTCCCGACTACAGCGGCACCGGCACCGGTGCGGTGACCATCGAGGTCGGTGCCGGCGAGACCGCGACCGACATCGCCGCCACCCTGGTCGATGCCGGAGTGGTCCGCAGCGCCGCCGCCTTCGTCGACGCCGCCCGGGCGGATTCCCGCAGTCAGTCCATCCAGCCAGGGCGATACACCCTGCGAGCCCAGATGAAGGCCGACGCCGCCCTGACGATGCTGCTCGACCTCGGCAACAAGATCTCCAACCAGGTGACCATCCCGGAGGGGCGCAGCACCAGGCAGACCCTCAACCTGCTGGCTGAGGCGAGCGGGCTGCCGGTCGCCCAGTTCCAGGAGGCGGCGGCCGACCCGATCGCGCTCGGCGTACCGGACTGGTGGTTCGAGCGCACCGACGGCCAGCAGCCGTCCCGCTCCGTGGAGGGATTCCTCTACCCGGACACCTACGCGCTCGAGCCGGACATGACCGCCGAACAGATCCTGCAGACGATGGTCGGCCATTTCCTCACTGTCACCGAGGAGTTGGACTTCGCCGACCGGGTCACCGCCAAACGGGGCATCTCCCCGTACGAGGCGCTGATCGCCGCGTCGTTGGCGCAGTCGGAGGCCGGCACCCCGGAGGACCTGGGCAAGGTCGCCCGGGTCGCCTACAACCGGGTGTACGGCGATTTCCCGTGTGGCTGTCTGGAGATGGACGTCACCGTGAACTACTGGCTGGAGGCGACCGGCCAACCGACCAAGACCTCCAGTGAGATGACCCAGGACGAACTGATCGGCGTGGACAACCCGTACAGCCGCAAGTTGCGCGGCATGGTCCCGACTCCGATCAACAACCCCGGCCGGTTGGCACTGGAGGGTGCCATGGACCCGCCGGCCGGCGGCTGGCTCTTCTTCGTCGCCATCGACAAGCAGGGCCGCTCGGCCTTCGCCGAGACGTACCCGGAACACTTGGAGAACGAGGCCACTGCGCGGGCGAACGGGATCCTCTGACCGCGCGTGTCCGTACGCCGCACGGCGGCGGCCACTGAGAAGCCGGCATGGCCTACGGGACGACGACGGGCTGGGCCTGATACCCCCTGGGGGTTGCTAACCTGGGGCAATGACCAGCCAACCAGTTCGCGGCTACACCGCCTCGAAGGACCAGCTGCAGGCCCGGTTGCGCCGCATCGAGGGGCAGGTGCGCGGCATCGAGCGCATGGTCGATGAGGATCGCTACTGCATCGACGTGCTGACCCAGATCTCGGCCATCCAGGCCGCCCTGGACAAGGTCGCCCTCGGCCTGCTCGACGGGCATGCCCGGCACTGCATGCAGGAAGGGTCCGCCGAGGGCCGGGCGCAGGAGATGGCCACCGAGATGATGGCCGCCGTGGGGCGGCTGATGAAGCGCGGCTGACCCGTAAATACCCCCCGAGGGTATGGTAGGTTGCTCCAGGAAACCCTACCGGGGTATGCCGGCAAGCGAGCAGAACGGGCAAGCGACCACAAGGCGGTACGCAGCGATGACCTCCACACCCGTACGGTTGGGTCTGTACGGACTCGCGCTGGCCGGTGTCTTCGTCAGCGCGATCGGTCTCGGCAAGCTGACCGGGGCCTCGGTCGAGCCGGCGGCCGCCGGGGGCCACGAGAGCCACCCGACCACCGCCGGGGGCCACCCGACCACCGACCCAGCCGCGGCCGGGCTGCTGGCCGGTGCCGCCGGATACCGACTGGTCCCCCAGACCAGCGCGGTGCCGGCCGACACACCGACCGAGTACCGGTTCCACATCGCCGGGCCCGACGGTCGACCGGTCACCAACTTCTCGACCACCCACGAACGTGACCTGCACCTGATCGTGGTACGCCGCGACCTCAGCGGCTTCCAGCACCTGCACCCCGAACTCGACCCGGCCGGCACCTGGTCGCAGTCACTGACCCTCCCCGAGGCCGGGCAGTACCGGGTCTTCGCCGACTTCCAGCCCGCCGCACTGGACCACGGGCTCACCCTGGGCGTGGACCTGGCCGTCGCCGGCAACTACCAACCACGCCCGTTGCCGGCACCGACGCCAGCCGTCGAGGTCGACGGGTACCGCGTCGAGTGGACCGGTGACCTCCTCCCTGGCGGATCGAGCCGGCTCACCATGCGGATCAGCCGCGCCGGCGCCCCGGTCGGCGACCTGCAACCGCACCTCGGCGCGTACGGGCACCTCGTCGTGCTGCGCGAGGCGGACCTGGCGTACCTGCACGTACATCCCGACGGCGCCCCCGACGACGGGCGGACAGCGGCCGGGCCCGAGCTCACCTTCCACGCCGACGTACCGGACGCCGGTCGCTACCGACTCTTCCTGGAGTTCCGGCACGCCGACTCGGTGCGTTCGGTGGAGCTCACCGCAGCCGCCGACGGGCCCGACCAGACCCACGACCATGGCTGAGGAGCGACTCATGCACGGCACCGAAGCGGGCAGTCCCGCCGTCGGGACCCGGATCGAGCTGGTCATCGGCGGGATGACCTGCGCCTCCTGCGCCGCCCGGATCGAGAAGAAGCTCAACCGGGTCGACGGGGTGACCGCCACGGTCAACTACGCGACGGAGAAGGCCACCGTGACCGTCGCCGACCCGGCGGTGACCCCGGACGAGCTGATCGCCGTCGTCGAACGCACCGGCTACACCGCCACGTTGCCACCCGTACCGCAGGCGTCCGCCACCGAGGCGGACGGACGATCCACCCGAGCCGACGGTCCGGCTGACCCGGACGAGTTGACTCCACTGCTCACCCGGGTCCGGGTGTCGGTGGCGCTGAGCATCCCGGTGATCTTCCTGGCGATGGTGCCGGCCTGGCAGTTCACCTACTGGCAGTGGGCTTCGCTGGCGCTGGCCGCCCCGGTCGTGGTGTACGGCGGCCTGCCGCTGCACCGGGCCGCGTGGACCAATCTGCGGCACGGTGCGGCGACGATGGACACACTGGTGTCGATAGGCACGCTCGCCGCCCTCGGCTGGTCGCTGTGGGCGCTGTTCCTCGGCGACGCCGGGGTCCCGGGGATGACCCACCCGTTCAGCCTCACCGTCGACCGGAGCATGGGTGCCGCGAACATCTACCTCGAGGTGGCCGCCGGGGTGACCTCGTTCATCCTGCTCGGGCGCTACGTCGAGGCCCGCGCGAAGCGGCGTGCCGGGGCGGCGCTGCGGGCGCTGCTGGAGCTCGGTGCCAAGGAGGTCACCGTGCTGCGCGACGGCCGGGAGACCCGGACGCCGATCGACCGGCTCGTCGTCGGTGACCAGTTCGTCGTCCGCCCCGGCGAGAAGATCGCCACCGACGGCACGGTCAGCAGTGGGTCTTCGGCGGTCGATGCCAGCATGGTCACCGGTGAGTCCGTCCCGGTCGAGGTGGCGCCGGGAGATCCGGTGATCGGCGCGACGGTAAACGCCGGCGGTCGGTTGGTGGTGACCGCCACCCGGGTCGGCACCGACACCCAGCTCGCCCAGATGGCCCGCCTCGTCGAGCAGGCACAGACCGGCAAGGCGGCCGTCCAACGGCTCGCCGACCGGATCTCGGGCGTGTTCGTGCCCATCGTCATCGCGCTGGCGGTCGGTACCCTCGGGTACTGGCTGGGCACCGGCAGCGGGCCCACCGTCGCGTTCACCGCAGCGGTCGCCGTACTGATCATCGCCTGCCCGTGCGCCCTCGGTCTGGCCACGCCGACCGCGTTGCTCGTCGGCACCGGGCGCGGTGCCCAGCTCGGCATCCTGATCAGGGGTCCGGAGATTCTCGAGTCCAGCCGGCGGGTCGACACCGTCCTGCTGGACAAGACCGGCACCGTGACCGCCGGTCGGATGACCCTGGTCGACGTCGTACCCGCCGCCGGCACCGACCGCGACGAGCTGCTGCGGCTCGTCGGGGCGGTGGAGGCGGCCTCGGAGCATCCGATCGCCCGGGCGATCGCACTCGCCGCCGAGGATCGGGCCAACGAGTTGCCGGCCAACGACGTGCCGGGCGGCGAGGAGCGGGCCGGTGTGCTGCCGGCGGTGACCGGGTTCGCCAACCTGGCCGGGCTCGGCGTCCGTGGCACGGCCGACGGCCGTACGGTGCTGGCCGGCCGGCCGGGCCTGCTGACCGACGAGGGCCTGAGCATGCCGGCCGGTCTCGCCGACGCGATCGCACACGCCGAGGCGGCCGGGCGGACCGCGATCGCCGCCAGCTGGGACGGGCAGGTACGTGGCGTGTTGGCCGTCGCCGACGTGGTGAAGCCGACCAGCCGCCAGGCGGTCGCCGCACTGCGCCGCCTCGGTCTCACTCCGGTCCTGCTGACCGGCGACAACGCCACGGTCGCCGGCAAGGTCGCCGAAGCGGTGGGCATCGACGAGGTGATCGCCGGCGTGCTGCCCGCCGGGAAGGTCGATGCCGTGCGGCAGTTGCAGGCCGACGGCAAGGTCGTCGCCATGGTCGGCGACGGGGTCAACGACGCCGCCGCCCTCGCCCAGGCCGATCTCGGTCTGGCGATGGGCACCGGGACCGACGCGGCGATCGAGGCGGCCGACGTCACCGTGGTACGCGGTGACGTGCTGGCCGTCGGCGACGCGATCCGGCTGTCGCGCCGTACGCTGCGTACCATCCGGGGGAACCTGTTCTGGGCTTTCGCCTACAACGTCGCCGGCCTGCCGTTGGCCGCCGCCGGGTTGCTCAACCCGATGATCGCCGGTGCGGCGATGGCCCTGTCGTCGATCTTCGTGGTGACCAACAGTTTGCGGCTACGCCGGTTCCAGCCGGCAGACCCGGTCGACTGACGCGCGGCTGACAGACAGTCGGCGTACGAGCGGCGTGCAGCTCAGCCGGCGTACGAGCGGCGTGCAGCTCAGCCGGCGACGACCTGGTAGCCGGCCTCCTCGACCGCTTCGGCGACTGCTTCGTCGCTCACCGCCGGTTCGCTGCGCACGGTGAGCTGCCCGCCGGCGAGGTCGACCGAGACCCCGGTGACCCCGGCGATCTTGCCGACCTCAGCGGTGACCGATGCGACGCAGTGCGCGCAGGTCATTCCCTCGACGGCATAGCTACTGACAGACATCGTCGCCTCCTCGCGCTCGCAGCTCGGGTACGAATGGTACCCCTACCCCGATGTGGTATATGCAACGGTGCACTCGGGTTCGAGTCCGACGAGCCGGCGAGCAGCCATGGCCAAAGACTGATTCACAGGGTAGAAACAGGGCAACCCGAGATCGCCTGTGGTCGTTTCGGCCACCAAACGGGAGAGCGCTCTCACGCCCCACCCATCCACTCCACCGCGCTGCCTCCCGGCCGACCCGGGGCGCAGTGGGAAGGACGAGCGGCATGTTCCGACGACACCACGCCCGACATGACACGACCCGCCGGGCGGTCACCCTCGGTCTGACGCTGGCGACCATCGCCGCCACCGTCGCCAGCACCTCCGCCTCCGCCGGCCCGCCGAACCGGCCCGGCAGGACCGACCTCGGTTCGCAGGTCACGATCTTCCATCCCGGCATGCCGGTGAGTCGGATCCAGGCCAGTCTGGACGCCGTACACGCCGACCAGGTCGACAACGAGATGGGCCGGCAGCGGTACGCGTTCCTCTTCCTGCCCGGCAGCTACGGCACCGCCGAGCAGCCGTTGCACATCAAGGTCGGCTACTACACCGAGATCGCCGGGCTGGGCGCCACACCCACCGACGTCGTGATCAACGGCAAGATCGAGGCCTACAACCGCTGCCTGACCGAGGGTGGCACCGCCAACTGCATCGCGCTGGTCAACTTCTGGCGTACGTTGTCGAACCTGTCGCTGCGCGTCGACGCGACCGGCCAGGACGAATGCCGCTCGTCGGCGAACTTCTGGGCGGTCTCGCAGGCGGTGTCGATGCGCCGCGTCGATGTCAGCGGCGGCGGATTGTCGCTGATGGACTACTGCACGGCCGGCCCACAGTACGCCAGCGGCGGATTCATCGCCGACTCCCGGCTGCCGGCGACCACCAACGGATCCCAGCAGCAGTGGCTGACCCGCAACAGCGAGATCGAGAGCTGGTCCAACGGCGTCTGGAACCAGGTCTTCGCCGGGGTCGTCGGCGCGCCGGCCGACACGGCGTTCCCCGACCCGCCGTACACCACGCTGGAGACGACGCCGCTACGCCGGGAGAAGCCCTACCTGTTCGTCGACTCCAGGGGCGCCTACCAGGTCCGGGTGCCCGCCGTGCAGCGCGACAGCCGGGGCATCTCGTGGGGCGACGGGATGACACCGGGGCGGACGATCCCGGTCCGTGACTTCTTCGTGGCCACCCCGGCCGACCCGGTCCATGTGATCAACAGGCAACTCGCCCGCGGCCGGCACCTGCTGCTCACCCCGGGGGTGTACGACATCGAACGCAGCATCGCGGTCCGGCGACCCGACACGGTCGTCCTCGGCATCGGCCACGCCACGCTGACCGCCCGCCACGGTGCCGTCCCGCTCGACGTCGCCGCAGTGCCTGGCGTCGTGGTGGCCGGGGTGACGATCGACGCTGGCGAGCGCGAGTCCCCGGTGCTGCTGCGGGTCGGTGCCAAGCATGGCCGCAGCAGCAGCACCGCCCGCAACCCGATCACCCTGTCGGATGTGTACTTCCGGGTCGGCGGACCCCACGTCGGTCGGACCGACATCGCGCTGGAGATCAACAGTGATCATGTGCTGATCGATCACACCTGGGTGTGGCGGGCCGACCACGGCGTCGAGGGCTTCACCGAGGGCGTCAACGGCGACACCGACCGCTGGCACACCAACACCGGCCGGTACGGAGTGGTGGTCAACGGCGACCACGTCACCGCGACCGGGCTGTTCGTCGAGCATTTCCAGCGGTACAACACGGTGTGGAACGGCGAGCACGGCCGGACGGTCCTGTATCAGAACGAGTTGCCCTACGACCCGCCGGCACAGGCAGACTGGATGAACGGCGAAAGCCCCGGCTGGGCCGGCTACAAGGTGGGCGATCACGTACGGCACCACACGCTGCACGGCGGCGGGGTGTACGTGTTCAACCAGAACGACCCGTCGATCCGCACCCGCAACGGGTTCGAGGTGCCGGTTCGACCGGGCGTGCGCCTGCACCACATCATGACCGTCAACCTCAGCGCCGGAGTGATCGACCACGTGGTCAACGGCGTCGGCGAGGCAGCGGACATGGCCCGGGTCGGGTCACCGGTCTACCTGGTCGAGTACCCGGTGCGGTGATCGACCCGCCCTGCTCTTCCGGCCGGCGGCGGAAGCTCCGCCGCCGGCCGGCAGGCAGTGCTCCGGACCGAGCGCGACCTCGGCCCGAAGGGCAGAAGTTGACATTCCTGGTGTAATAACCGCAGAAGACCAGCTAATCCGCATAATTAGGTCGTGAGCGGCGAAGGCGCAGCGGCGGTCCGCGTCCAGCCAGCAGCACCCGGGGCAAAGGTCACCAGGTTGGAGCTCTTCTTCGACCTGGTGTTCGTCTTCGCCTTCATCCACCTCAACACGCTCACCGTCGAGAGCCTGGACGTGGGTGGGCTACTCGGCATCTTCTTCCTGCTCGCCGTGCTCTGGCTGGTCTGGTCCCGGTTCGCCGTGCTCGGCAACAACCTGCGCGCCGACCAGGGCATCATGCCGATCCTCGGATTCGCGATCATGACCGCGATCTTCGTGTCCGTGGCGATCCTGCCCGAATCCAGCGACGACGCCGCTTCGCCACCGCCGAGCGTGGCATGGTCCGTACCCAGTGAACTCGTCTTCCCGGCGTGCTACTGCCTGATCTGGGTGCTGGAGATCCTCGCGCTGCGGTACGCCGCCCAAAGGCTGCCGTCGCTGCGGTCCATCTGGTGGCGCACCACTCCGGCGTTGCTGTTCAGCACCGTACTGCTGGTGCTGGCCGCCCTGCTGCCACCGCGCCTGGGCGGCGATGCCGAACTCGCCGCGTTCATCTGCCTCTGGGTGGCGGCCATCGCCATCGCCTACCTGGCGGTACTGCCCACGAAGGTACTCACCATGGTCTCGGCCGGGCACTGGGCCGAACGCCACGCCCAGATCGTCCTGATCGCCCTCGGCGAATCGGTCATCTCCCTCGGCATCGGTGCCGACCTGCTGGGCGGCGCGCCACTGATGGTGCCGCTGATCGGCGCGGCCGTCCTCGGCATCGCCCTCATCTGCGCGCTCTGGTGGACCTACTTCGATGCCCGGTCGATCGCGGCCGAACAGATCCTGCACCGTACGCACGGCGTCGCCCGGCTCCGGCTGGCCCGCGACGCGTACACCCTGCTGCACTTCCCGATGGTCTTCGGCATCATCCTGCTCGCCCTCGGCATCAAACAGGTGCTCGCCCACCTGGCCAGCCTCTCCAACAACGCGGAACCAGCCGTGCTCGAACCGATCCACCTTCGGGTGCTGTACGGCGGGGTACTGCTCTACCTGCTCGCGCTGCTCGCCTTCCAGGCCCGCACCATCCGCATGGTCCACGCGGTCTCCGTCGCACCGGTCGTCGTCCTCGGTGTCCTGCTGCCACTGGCCGAGCGGATGCCGCCGCTGCTCGCACTCGCGCTGCTCAGCCTCGTCGTCCTCACCGCGACGATCGTCGAGAACCGCCGCAACAGTGGCCAGCGCCAGGAGTTGCGCAACAGCCGGCTCGCCGAGCAGCAGGCGCTGGAAGGCGAGGAGACCAGCTGGCGCAGCCGGCACCAGTGACGCGCCGGCCGCCGCCCTGCACGGCAACTCGCCGGACCTGATCGCGCACTTGGGCGCGCTCGGCCGGGCATGTAAAAGTAGCTCACATGACACCAGTGGCCGGCCAGCCGACGGGCCGGCGACCGGATCGGATCCGTCAGGTCCGCGCGTCCGCGTTGATCGCCCTCGCCGTCGCTGCCGCGTACACGCTCGGGTCGGGCTGCTCCTGGTTGCTGTTCCACGCCTCGGCCGTCGGAGCGGTGTTCTTCCCCCCGGCCGGGGTGACCCTCGGCGCGCTGGTGCTGGCCCGACGCCGGCACTGGCCGTGGATCCTCGGCGCGGCCGGCACCGCCGAGTTCGGCATCGACATGGGGCAGGGACTCGATCCGCTGAGCGCAGCCGGTTTCGTGGTGACGAACGTGGTCGAGCCGCTGGTCGGCGCCACTCTGCTGCGCCGGACTCTGCCCGAGCGGATCGACCTGACCCGGTACCGCGACGCGATCGCGTTCCTGCTCTGTGCCGTCGTCGCCGGCCCGGCGGCCGGGGCCGTGATCGGGGCCAGCACCAGTGTCCTGACGATGCGGTCGGGCTGGTGGGCGGCGTTCGGTCAGTTCTGGGCCGGCGACGGCCTGGCCGTAGTCACCCTCGGTGCCGCCCTGGTCGGACTCGACTCGCTGCGCGGACGCATCCGCTTCTGGCAGCTGACCCGAGGTGGTGCGACGCTGGCCGTCACCGGCCTGCTGACCACCGTCGGTTTCTGGCCCCGCAGCGTCCCGCTGGCCTACCTGCCGGTCCCGGTGCTGCTCGCGGTCGGCTTCCGGGGTCGGGTCGCGACCGTCGGAGCCGCCGGATTCGTGATGGCGTTCACCGCCAACCTGCTCAGCGCGGCCGGACACGGGCCGTGGGCGGCGCTGGTCGACCGACCCCGGCTGGAAGCCGCGTCCCTTCAGGTCTACCTGGCGGTGGTGGTGCTCGGGGCCTGGGCCCTGGCGATCGCGGTCGCCGAACGGGATCGGGCGCAGGCCGAGTCCCGACGGGAGGTGGCCGCCCGCCGACGGCTGCAGGCGCTGCAGGACGTCACCGCCGGACTGGCCACCGCCGCGACGTCGGAGCAGGTCATCCGGGTGCTGGTCGACCAGGGCGTGGGGCTGGTGGCCGACCACGGCGCGGTGGCTCTGGTCGAGCAGACCGGCGGGTGTCTGCGGACCTGGGCCACGTCGGCCACGCCGGAGCTGGTCGCCGGTCGCGGCGTCGAGGTGTCGCTGACCGAGCCGGGCCGGTTGCCGATCGTCGACGCGGTCCGCACCGCACAACCGATCCGGCTGCCGACGGTCGGCGCGATCACCGCCCGCTACCCGGCGCTCGCCCAGGTCCACTCGCACATCGCCACCCGCAGCCTGTTGGTGGTCCCGATCCGGGTCGGCGACCGCTGCCTCGGTGCGCTGGCGTTCGGTTTCGACCACGACAACGCCATCACCCCGGAGGTCGCTTCGATCGCGCAGACGCTCGCCGAACTCGCCGGCCAGGCGGTCGAGCGCGCCGAGCTGTACGAGGCCGAGCACGCGGCCGCGCATCAGCTGCAGAGCGCGTTGCTGCCGGAGATCTCCGCCGATCTGCCCGGTGTCACGGCCGCCGTCTGCTACCGGCCGGCGGAGCGGGGCCGCGACGTCGGCGGCGACTGGTACGACGTGTTCGAGCTACCCGGCAACCGGGTCGGCATCGCCGTCGGCGATGTCGTCGGCCACGGCCTGGCGTCGGCGATCGCCATGGGCCGCCTGCAGCAGTCGCTGCGTTCGGTGGCGCAGACCGGCGCCTCACCGGTCGAGGTCCTCGAAGCGCTCGACACCGCCTGCCACACCATCGCCGGCGCCGACTTCGCCACCGTCGGGTACGCCGAGTACAGCCCGACCGACCGGTTGCTCACCTACACCTGTGCCGGGCATCTACCGCCGCTGCTGGTGGCGGACGGTGCCGCCCGCTACCTGACCGACGCCCGTTCGCTGCCGCTGCGGTTGACCGGGCGGCCACGGACCCAGGCCCAGACGGTGGTGCCCTCCTCGGCGATGCTCGTCTGGTACTCCGACGGGTTGGTCGAGCGCCGCGACCAGGTGATCGATGCCGGGCTGGACCGGTTGAACCGCGCCGCCGCCCAGCTGACCGGCGTGGACCCGCAGGTCTGGTGCGACCGGCTGCTCGACGCGATGACCGACGGTCAGGCGATCACCGACGACACCGTGGTCGCGTGCGTACATCTCGGTGGGTTGCCGGCCGGTACGGCCAACTCGCTGGCGCTGCGGCTGACCCTGACCTCACCGGATGACCTGTCGGCCGCGCGGCGGGCGCTGCGGGACTGGTCGGCCAAGCACGGCCTGCATCCTGACCAGGTCGACGCGCTGCTGGCCACCTGCAACGAGGCGCTGATCAATTCGCTGGAGCACGCGTACCACTCGCAGCCGGCCGGACCGGTCGCGTTGCGGGTGACCCTGCTCGACCGGCGACAGGTGCGGATCGAGGTGACCGACCGGGGTCATTGGCGGGGCCAGTCGCAGGACGGTTCCGACCGGGGGCGCGGCCTGAATCTGATCAACCGGATGGCGCGTCGGCTCGTCCTGGACCTCAGCGGCACCGGCACCCGGGTCACCATCACTCTGCCCGGGGCCGGTGCTCGCGGAGGCGTCGATCAGCCCCGGATGATCTGGTGAATCCAGTCGGCGATGTTGTCGACCCGGGAGGTGATCTCGATGTCGGTGTGCGGGCAGGCCGGCCCGTCGCTCTCGATCGACACGAGCCGGGGCTTGCCGTGCGGCGGGTCGACGAAGTAGGGCGCGCCCGAGTCGTACAGGCACGCGCCGGTGTCCCGCTGCGGGTAGTGCCCGGTCACCCCGATCGTGTCGGTGCCGACGTCGGTGACCGCGACCAGTCCGGTGCGCAGCACCGTGGACGGCACCGGGTCGACCGAGGAGACCGCCCCGTAGCCGGTCAGCCGGAGCAGGTCCCCGACCGCCGGCGGCCGGTGGGCCAGGGCGATCGGCTTGATGTGCCGTACCGGCCGCTCCAGCTTCGCCAGCGCCAGGTCGTTGGTGGGCGACTGGCGTACGGCGACCACCGTGACGACCTGACCGTGGCTCCCGCTGAGGTCCGCCCGACCGACGGTGGCGGTGGTCAGGTCGGCGACGGTCCGCTCGACCCGGACGCCGTTGAGGTCCCGGAAGCAGTGCCCGGCGGTGACGACCCACTGCGGCGCGACGAGCGCTCCTGAGCAGGCGCTGTTTCGGCGGCCGCCGTCGGCCGTCGGAATGCCGGTCGCGGTCAGCTTGACCGAGAACTGGTACTTGCCCTGCGGGACGATCTCGCCGTTGGCGACAGCGGTGGCCGGGCCGGCGGACGCGACGCCGAGGCCGGCGGTGACGGCCACCGCGAGCGCCACGGTGGCCAGGCGTAGTACAGGGGTACGGGACACCATACGATCCTTACGAGACAGTCCCGCGGCACTGTTGGGGGTCGATCGGTCGAGGTCCGGCGGGCGGGTGATGGTCGGGGAACATCCCGACCTTAGGTCAGCCCAGAGGCTCTTGACAGGGGCGATTCCCTACATTTGTCCATTGCCTGCGGTCACCGTCCGCGCACAGCGCATCGACGGCGACGACGGCTGCGGCGGCGGCGGCCTGAGTCGAGTGGGCGCCCGGAGTCGAGTGGACGGTCAGCTGCAGGCGCGGTAGACGTAGTCGGCGCGGTTGCGGTGCGGGCTGACGTCGGCGACCGTCCGGGCGGCGGTGCTGATCACGAAGAGCTTGGTGTCGGTCGCGCCGGTCTCGTCGAGGAACGTCGTGTTGCCGTAGCTGAGGTTGTAGTGCGCCGACTCGATACGGTTGCGCCACCCCCAGTTCCCCAGGTCCTGCCACCCACAGTCGCTGAGCCGCCCCCGGGGGTAGGCGTAATTGGTGCCGTCGTAGAAGCAGTACCACCCACCCGGGCAGTCCGGGGCGGCGAACATGGCGACACCGGTCGACGGAGCGACGCCGACGATGAACGTCCCGCCGTCGTAGGCGAGCTCGGTGTCGTTGATCCGGACGCCACCGGGGTGGGCGGCCAGGTACGCCTCGATGAGCTGCTCGATCGGGTCCCCGCCCGCCGGTTCGCCGCTCGGGCCGGCATTCCCCGCCGCTGGCGCACCAGCGAGGAGCAGGGCCAGGATCAGCGCGACCGAGACGCTCCACCGGGCCAAAGGGCGGGCGGGGTTTCGAATCAGATTCGGGTACGTCATGGCGACCTCCGCGACTGTCGTCCAGCTGATCGGTGCATGTCATTTTACTGATCGGCGACAATCTAGGCCTTCCGCGAACAATCAAGAAAGTTTGACGTTCGCACCCCGACAGCATCGAGGACTGCACCTCGATCAGCACATGGGCACAGGTCAATATATGAGAACCGATCTCTTTTCCGTCTCGACAGTTGACCTGCCGATCCTCCGAACCAATGATCAACACGTAAACCGTGCATGTTTCATGGTCCAGATACTGGAACATTCGGCCAAGATCGACAAGATTTTTTCATCACGATCGGGCACTCTGACGCCTCTTATATGGCGGGCGCCGGTTCCGGCGCCCCCGGCCGCAGCGGCACCGCCGAGACAAGTAGCAAGGAGCGTTGTGGACGCAGAGGATGCGGCAGAGATCGACGGTTGGCTCGCAGAGCTGGTACGAGAACATCGATCTCTGCTGTGGACGGTATTGGTTCAGCGGCTCGGCGACACCGGAGCAGCCGAAGATCTTCTGCAGGAGACATTCATCAAGGCCTGGGAGTACCGCAGGGCTGGCCACCAGATCAAGTATCCGAAGGCCTGGCTGTACCGGGTGGCCAGCCGGATGGCCGACAAACACCGGGTCCGGGATCAGCGGGCCCGCCAGGCCTGGCAGTCGGCCGCGCTGTCGCTGGTGGTCAGCAACGACGGTGACATCGGCGCCAGCGAACTGCGGCAGGACGTCCTACGGCTCTGCCGCAGACTCAGCGCGAAGGATCGGGAGTGCCTACGGCTCACCATTTCCGACGTCAGCACGGCGGACATCGCGGCGATGCTCCGGATGAGCCCGGAAGCGGTGCGGCAGTCGCTGTACCGGACCCGCAGCGCGCTGCACAGATTGCGAGACGAGGCGCACCACCGGCAGGCCTGGCGGAGCACATCGGCACGCGGAAGGGAGTGACCCGATGGATCACGAATGGACAGAGGACGAGTTCCGCCGGGACGAGATGGTGCAACTGGCCGCCCGGGTACTGTTGCGCAGACCCGGACGGGTCCCGGCACCCCCGGAGATCGACGTCACGCACCTGCTCACGATCGCCCACGAGCGACGGATGAGCCGCGCGACGACCAGATGGTGGTCCCGCTGGCCACGCCAGCACCGGCTGCCGCTCTGGCGACGGTTCGGACGCTGGGGTCCGGCGGTCTCCGTGGCCGCCGTCCTAATGTTGCTGGTCGGTGGGATCGGCACGCTACGCCCGGACGGTATTGGTGGTCCGACCGCGCCGGAGCCCACCGGGCCCGACTCGGCCGGACCGGGCGAGCCCGGCTCGCGGCCGCCGGCCCCGGTGACCGCCGGGCGGGGTGTCACCCCGGCCCGCCACCAGCTCGCCAGCATCGCCCGCTACGTGGCCACCCTGCCGGCCACGGCGTCCACCGGTCGGTACACGTACGTGCACCTGCAGACGTGGTGGGCCGCCGACCCCGCGACCGGGCAGCCGATCGGCGGGTACGACCAACGTCTCTGGTGGGCCGCCGACCGGTCCGGCCAGGCGGTGCGGACCGATCCCGCCGCGCCGGAGTCGACCCCGGACGTGTTCACCTACCAGCCGGGCGCCCTCGGGGTCGCGGTGGCCGATCCAGCCGAGGACCGGACCGTCCTCGCCGGCCAGCTCGCCGAGGAACAGCCCTTCGACGAAGGCCCCCAGGCGGTACTGCGATCCGTGGTCGGCCTCTACCGCTTCCACGACCTGTCACCACTACAACGCGCCGCCGTACTGGGTGTCCTCGCCGACGCCGACCTGTACATCCACGGTCCGGTGCTGGACCGCGCCGGACGTTCCGGAGTGGCGATCAGCGCGACCGGGACGATGGACGGCGCAGCGGTCCGCGACACGGTCGTGGTCGACACCGCCACCGGCCGGCTGCTCAGCTACGAACGCGTCGCGCTACCCGACGGCACCCTGGACGCGGCCGGCACCCTCACCCACTACCTGGTGTTCCTGCGCTCCGGCCGAGTCGACCAGTTCGGTGCCGAGCCTGGACCCTGAAGCCGCGAAGATCCGCACCGCCACACGGTGGCCCACCTTCCGCCACCCCCGATGGCATGATCACGGCCGAGCGGGGTAGCCGGCCGGATGACCGATATCGCCGGCTATGGGCTGCTGAGTGACTGCCAAGGTGCTGCCCTGGTCTCACTGGCGGGTTCCGTCGACTGGTGGTGCCCGGCCCGGTTCGACGCCCCGAGCGTGTTCGCCCGGCTGCTCGATCCGCAGGCCGGGCACTGGTCCATCGCCCCGGTCGCCGAGCACACCGCCACCCGCCGCTACCTCGACGGAACCATGGTGGTGCAGACCGACTTCCGGACCGGCGACGGGCAGCTGCGGGTCACCGACGCGCTCGCGCTGGGTCCCGGCGAGCGCGGCCACCGCATCGGACTCGGCTCCCCGCACCAACTGCTGCGCCAGGTGGAGGTAATCAGCGGCACGGTGGAGGTCGCCGTCGAGCTGGTGGCCCGCCCCAGGTACGGCATGGTCACCCCGACAGCCACCCGGCTGGACACCGGGGCGCTCGGGCAGGGCTGTGCCGTCGAGCTGGTCGGCGGCGGCGACCGGCTGGTGCTGACCGGCGACGTACCGCTGGTCGCCGTCGACGGAGCGGTGACCGCGCGGTTCACCCGCACCGCCGGCGACATCGTCAGCTTCGCGCTACGGCACGAGCCCACCGATGCCCAGCCCACCAGAGCCGACCGGCCGGCCGGGTTGGCCGGGTTGGCCGGGTTGGCCGACACGATCGCCGGCTGGCGGTCCTGGGACGAGCTGCACCGCGGCTACCAGGGCCCCTACCTCGACCAGGTACGGCGCAGCGCACTGGTGCTGCAGGCGTTGACGTACCAGCCGACCGGTGCGGTCGTCGCCGCCGCCACCACCTCACTACCGGAGGAGCTCGGCGGCACCGCCAACTGGGACTACCGGTTCGGCTGGCTGCGCGACGGTGCCTTCACCATGCAGGCGCTGTGGGTGGCCGCCTGCCCCGACGAGGCGTACCGGTTCTTCGGCTGGATGGCCGACTCCAGCGGTGCCCCGGCCGACGGTACGGAGCTGCCGGTCGGACAACCCGTACCGGTCATGTTCGGTGTCGACGGGGAACGGGATCTCACCGAACACACCCTCGATCACCTTGCCGGCTACCAGGGCTCGCAGCCGGTGCGGGTCGGCAACGACGCCTGGCGGCAGCGGCAACTCGACGTACTCGGCGAAGTGCTGCACAGCGCCTGGATCATGCGGGACCAGCTGGCCGACATCTCCCCCGGCACGGCCGACTTCCTGCGGTCGCTGGCCGACCGGGCGGCGACCCGCTGGACCGAGCCGGACGCCGGAATCTGGGAAGGCCGTGAAGGCGACCGGCACTACGTCACCTCGAAGCTGCTGTGCTGGGTGGCCCTGGACCGAGCAGTGCAGCTGGCCGAGCTGCTCGACGCCGACACCGGCACCGAGCTGCCCCGCTGGCGACAGGCCCGCGAGGACGTCCGAGCCGCGATCCTCGACGAGGGCTGGAACCCCGACCGGCAGGCGTTCACCGGTGCGTTCGGCTCATCGCACCTCGATGCCGGGGTGCTGATCATGCCGATCGTGGGTTTCCTGCCCGGCACCGATCCCCGCGTCGTGTCGACCGTGGACGTCATCGAACAGGAGTTGGGCCACGAAGGGCTGGTGCAGCGTTGGACCGGTGCCGGCGACGAGGGAGCGTTCCTGATCTGCTCCTACTGGCTGGCCCAGGCACACGCCCTGGCCGGCCGGCCGGACCGGGCCCGGCAGGTGTTCGACCGGGTCACCAGCTGCGCCAACGATCTCGGCCTGCTCTCCGAGGAGGTCCTGCGCAGCGACGACAGCCTGATCGGCAACTTCCCGCAGGGGCTGTCGCACATTGGTCTGATCAACGCCGCGTGGCGGATCTCCCAAGCTGAACAGGCCGCGCGCCGGACAGGTCAGACCGCGAGCCAGGCCGGTCAGACCGGCAGCGGCGCGGCGGACAACCGCAGTCCGGCCAGATTCTCCCGGTAGGACCGGTCCTCGAGGACCCGCGACACCGCGTCGGCGATCCGGTCCGCGCAGCCGGCGTCCAGCAGCCGGTGCGGCGCGTCCCGGTCGGTGCAGGCACCCGCGTCCAGGTCGATGCCGATTCCCAGCCGCTGTGCCTGCCGGGCCACCAGCGGCTGATCGCCGAAGAACGGCACGACCACCATCGGCACCCGGGCCAGGATCGCCTCGTGGAAGCTGTTGCTGCCGCCGTGGGTGACGAACACGTCGGCCCGGCTGAGCACCTGCTGCTGGTCGACCGCGTGTTCGACGGACCAGTTCGCCGGGTAGCGGTCCAGGATCCGCCGGCCCCGGGTCGGGAACACCACCGTGACGTCGCCGCCGCCCCAGCGGCCGGCCAGCCCGGCGACGCACCGGCGCAACGCACCGACCAGCTTCGGGTCGGCGTGCCACAGGTTGTCCAGCACCTCGGTGCCGAACGACAGGTAGATCACCGGCCGCGCGCCGCGCCGGTCCGTCCGTCGCCAGCCGTCGGAGAGGTAGCCGGCGAACTGGTACCCGTCCGAGGCCCGGTTGGTCCGGAAATCGGCCGGTGTCACCGACGGGTACGACCAGAGAACGTTCAGGTCACCGGGCAGGTGCAGACTGTTCGAGACGAGTTCCACGGTGACCGGGTCCACGCCTAGGCCGTACCGCCGGTCCAGGTGTTCGATCGCCACGGCGTTGGCCGGCGACCGCAGACAGCGGCCCAGATAGTCGGTGTCGTCCATCGGCCCGACCAGGCCCGGCACCGAACTCCACGCCGGCACGCCGAGTCGCCGCGCGACCAGATGACCCTCCACCGCGCAGAAGTCGTACACCACCAGGTCCGGATCGAAGCTGCGGGCCGCCGCCAGGCACTCGTCGAGCAGCCGGTACGCCCGGTCGAACACCCGGTCGGCCGGGGTGTTGACAAAGGCGGCGCAGCCGGGCACCGCAACGGTCAGCCCGGCCAGGTCGCCGAGTCGGGGCGCGGTGGTCTGCCGGTCCACCAGGACCAGCCGGAAACTGTGCTCGGCCCGGTGGCTGCGGATCAGCCGCTTGAGGATGTTCAGGTGCCCCTCGTTGGGAATGCTGAAGACCAGCACCCGTCGTCGCGCCATCGCGCCTCTCCCGCCCCCTGTACCCGCACCCTGGCCACCCGCCACGCCCGTACCGGTGCCGCCGTGCGGTTTCCCCGGCACCGGTCACCCAAACCGATGGTCACCGGCCAAAGCGCCCGACCGACCGTGCCGCGACCACTACCGTCGGTCCGGTGACCCAGCAGCCCACCATGACGAAGCAGCCGCAGCAGGTGGACGAACTGCTGGCGCGGATGAGCCTGCCGGAGAAGGCGGGGCTGCTGTTCCACCCGATGATCGGCATCGGGCCGGGCGGCACCCTGGCCGCCGCCGACCCGGACGCCGGACTGCTCGCGGCCGAGGAACTCGTCCTGCAGCGGCGGATCACCCACGTCAACCTGGTCGGCACCGCTGCGGCCGCCGACCTGGCCCGCTGGCACAACCACCTGCAGGACCTGGCCGCGTCGACCCGGCTCGGCGTACCGGTGACGATCTCCACCGACCCTCGGCACGCCCGGTCGGCCAACCCCAACACGGCGGCGCTGGCCGGGGTCTTCTCCACCTGGCCGGAGCCGCTCGGGCTGGCCGCGATCGGCGATCCGGAGCTGGTGTGGCGCTACGCCGACACCGTCCGGCGCGAGTACCTGGCGGTCGGCATCCGGGCCGCGCTGCACCCACAGGCCGACGTGGCGACCGAGCCGCGCTGGCCACGCGTACTGGGCACGTTCGGCGAGGACCCGGAGCTGGTCAGTCGGCTGACCGTCGCGTACCTGGACGGGTTGCAAGGCCCGGAGCTCGGACCGGGCAGCGTCGCCGCGCTGGTCAAGCACTTCCCCGGCAGCGGCCCGGTCCGCACCGGCGAGGACCCCCATTTCCGGTACGGCGCCGAGCAGGCCTACCCGGGTGGTCGCCTTGCCGCCCACCTGGCGCCGTTCGTGGCGGCGGTCCGGGCCGGTGCCGCCCAGGTGATGCTCGGCTACGGGATGCCGGTCGGCACCGAACTGCCGCCGGTCGCGTTCGCCTTCAACCACGAGGTGGTGACCGGTCTGCTGCGCCGCCAACTCGGCTTCACCGGGGTGATCTGCGCCGACTGGGGGGTGCTGACCGACGCCTGTTTCCGGGGCGAGCACCGGCCGGCCCGCGCCTGGGGTGTCGAACACCTCGACCCGGCGGCTCGGCTGCGGACCGCACTGCACGCCGGGGTCGACCAGTTCGGCGGCGAGGCCCGCCCGGACCTGGTGGTCGACCTGGTCCGTGGCGGTCAGGTCACCGAGGAGCAGATCGACGCCTCGGCCGCCCGAATCCTGCGCGACAAGCTACGCCTCGGGCTGTTCGAGCACCGGTACGTCGACCCGGAACGCGCCGAGCAGGAGGTCGGCAACTCGGCGGCCCGCGCCGACGGGCTGGCCGCCCAGCGGGCCTGCCTGACGCTGCTGCGCAACGCCGTACCGGGTGACCACGCCCGGCTGCCGCTCGCCGCCGGCCTGCGGGTGTACGCCGAAGGCCCGCTGCGGGCGGCCCTGTCGCCACGCTGGACGATCGTCTCCGACCCGCACCAGGCCGACGTGGCGGTGCTGCGGCTGCCCGCCCCGTTCGAGCGGCGAACCGGCAAGATCGAGGCATACTTCCACGCCGGGTCGTTGGAGTTCTCGCCGGCCACGATGGATCGGGTGCGGGCGATCTCGGCGGTGGTGCCCACCGTGGTGGACGTCTACCTGGACCGGCCGGCGGTGCTCACCGAACTCGCCGGTTGCGTGGCCGCGCTGCTGGTCAGCTTCGGGGTCGACGACGCGGCCCTGGTCGACGTGCTCGCCGGGCAGGCGACCCCGGCCGGCCGGCTGCCGTTCGACCTGCCGCGCAGCCAGCAGGTGGTGCTCGCCGGTCAGCCGGACGCCCCGTTCGACGACCCGTACCCGCTGTTCCGCTACGGCCACGGGCTGACGTACTGAGATCTGAGCGGGTGTCGTCAGCGGCGGGGTTCCCAGCTGAAGAGTCGGGCGGCCAGCGCGACGGCGACGACGACCCAGCCCAGGGTGGGCGCCAGCAGGATCAGCGAATCGGTCACCGCGACGCCACCGTTCCAGGCGTCGAGGACCAGTTCGGTGGCCGCGCCGCCGGGGAGTAGCCGCTTGAGCAGGGTGAGGTTCTCGGTGCCGGTGATGCCCACCCAGCTCGTCACGGCGATGACGCCGAGACTGACCGGCAGCGTGGTCACCTGGGCATGCTCGGGTGAGTTCGTCAGCCCCGCCGTGGCCAGTCCCAGGCCGATCAACATGGCCAACGTCGCGACGACGGCCGCCACCAGCAGTGGGACGTTCGCCGGCTGACCGGTGATCACGCCCAGTACGGTCAGGATCCCGGTGACCTGGAGCAGCGCGATGACGGTTGCCGGGGTGAGCAGTCCGGCGAGGATCTGCGGGTCGCTCGCCGTGGTGGAACGCAGCCTCTTGAGGAAGAGGTTCTGTCGGCGGGAGGCGAGCGTGGTCACCGTCGTGGCGTAGAGCCCGAACGCGCCCACGGTGAACACCACCACCCCGGCGATGTACCCGAGGCTGCCCAGCGTCGCGAAGGCCTCGTGCCGGGAGATGAAGAACCCGCTGACCACCACGGGCATGATGAAACTCGTCACCAGCACGAGCCGGTTGCGGAAGATCTGGATCAGTTCACTGGCGGCTATGGCAAGCATGGCGATGCGGTCCGTTCCTGGAGAAGTGTCTGGTCGGAGGGTCTATTCGTTGCCGATGGCGCGGAACACGTCGTCGAGCCGGGTCGGCCCGGCTTCGAGGCCACGCAGCTCCACGGCGTGCTCCTGCGCCCAGCGCAGCAGGGTGTGCAGGTCGCGCTGCAGGTCGAGGGTCTCGATGCGCAGCACGCCGCCGTCGCCGTGCTCGGCCGGCAGCGGCAGCGCCGGTGCCTGGGCCGTTGCCTGATCCGGCAGTGAGAAGCTGATCACCGCCGGCAGGGACCGGGTCAGCTCGGCGACGGTTCCCTCCCGGCGCAGAGTGCCCCGGTGCATCAGACCGATCCGGTCGGCGCGCTGCTGCGCCTCTTCCAGGTAGTGCGTGGTCAGCACGACGGTCGAACCGTCCTCGCGCAGCTTGTCGATGACCTGCCACAGATCGTCGCGGGACTGGATGTCCAGCCCGGTGGTCGGCTCGTCCAGGAAGATCAGCTCCGGTGCCCCGTACACGGCGGTGGCGAAATCCAGCCGCCGTTTCTCGCCGCCGGAGAGCTGGGCGACCAGCGTGCCGGCCTTGCCGGTGAGGTCGACCAGGTCGAGCACCCGGTCGACATGGTCGACCCGCTGACTGAGCTTCCCGATCAGCCGGACCGATTCCTGCACGGTGAGATCCGGCGAGAATCCGGACTCCTGCAGCATGATGCCCATCCGGGGCCGCACGGCGGCGCGGTCACGGGGGCTCTGCCCGAAGACCCGCACGACACCTGAGGTCGCCGTACGGTGGCCTTCGATGGTCTCCAGGGCGGAGGTCTTCCCGGCACCGTTCGTGCCGAGCAGCGCGTAGAGCTCCCCGCCGCGTACGTGGAAGGAAAGGTCCTTGACGGCGTGGAAGTCGCCGTAGGAAACGTTGAGGCGTTCGACCTCGATGACTGGGGTAGTGGACATGCCGTCAATTCCAGCGCGCAGCGCGCCAACCGGTCAGTGCGACCACGTCACCACTTCGCCATGACATTCCAGCCGGTGAAACCGTGACGTAGTGTCACTGGTGGCCAGCCCGAAACCGGACGAATACTCAGGAGATGCCCGAGCACACTGAGCCCACGCGGCGACGGCTGCGCAAGCTCAACCTCATCATGCTGGTCCCGCCGCTCGCGGTCGGCGGGGCTGCCGTGGTGGTGGCCGACTCCCGTACCTGGTGGGATGCCGTCATCCTGGCCTCGGGCGTGATCGCGGCGCTGGTGGCCTTCGAGCGGTGGACGGCGCGCGACCTGCCCCGGTTCGCTCCGGTCTGCCTGATCATCACCGCGGCCGTCTGGCCCCTCGGCGTACTGATGATCGACAGCGCCCGGGCGTCCTACGGTCTTGCCCTCGTCGGCTCCCTCGTCGTTCCCAACCTGAAGCGGTACCGGGCAGCGGCAGCCGTCGGTCTCGTCGGCTACGTCGCCGCAGTGGGCGCGACGCGGCTGCTGGTGTCGTCCGAGGGCGTCTCCGATCTCCTCCTGCAGTACGTCGTCCTTCCCGCCGGCGCCGTCGCGGTGATCACCGGCCTGATGTTTCCGAACAAGCGGTTCTACGACGTCGTCGACGAGTTGCAGGAGTCCCGCAGGCGTGAGGCGGAACTGGCCGTCATCCGGGAACGGGTCCGGTTCGCCAGCGACCTGCACGACATCCAGGGCCACACCCTGCACGTGGTGAAGTTGAAGATCGCGTTGGCCCGCAAGCTGGTCCGCACCGACGCCGACCGGGTGGACAACGAGCTGCGCGAGATCTACGCCCTGGTCAGCGACACCATCAACCAGACCAAGGAGCTGGCCTACGCGCAGCGCCGGCTCAACCTGTCCGCCGAGCTGGAGAACGCGAAGAACCTCTTCGAGGCCGCCGGCATCCGGGTCCGGATCCGCCGCGAAGCCGAGGTCGACCCCCGCGCTGGTGAACTCCTCGGCCAGGTCCTGCGCGAAACGACGACCAACATCCTGCGACACGCCCAGGCCAGCCAGGTGGAGATCACCGTGTCCCGCTCGGGCATCACCGTCGTCAACGACGGCGCACCGCTGACTCCGCTGCCCGAGCTTCGCGGGCTGGCCACCCTGCGGGAACGGGTGGCCGGCAACGGTGGTGAACTCACCGTGGAGCAGACCGACGGACGCTTCCTGACGGCCGCCACCTTCCCGTACCCGGGCCCTGGTGCCGGCACCGAGACCCGCGTGGAGACTCCATGACGCAAGCCGACACTCCGAAGACCACAGTGGTGCTCGCCGACGATGAAGCCCTGCTGCGCAAGGCGATGGTCGCCCTGCTCCCGCTCGAAGGCGACATCACCGTGCTCGCCGAGGCAGCAGACGGCGCGTCGGCCGTCCAAGCGACGCTGCAGCACCGACCCGACGTCCTCGTCATCGACCTGGAGATGCCCGGCGTCGACGGGCTCGGTGCCGTCGCCGAGATCCGCCAGATCCGGCCCGAGCAGGTCATCCTGATGCTGACCCGGCACGCCCGACCGGGCGTGCTGCGCCGGGCGCTCAAACTCGGTGTCCAGGGCTTCGTCAGCAAGTCGGCCGAGCCCGCACACATCGCCACGGTCATCGGCACCCTGCACGCCGGCAAGCGGTGGATCGACCCGGACGTCTCCGCGCTCGCCGTCATCGACGACTGCCCGCTCACCGACCGGGAGATCGACGTACTACGCGCCACCGGCGACGGCTACTCGGTGGCCGACATCGCCGCCCGACTCCACCTCGCCGAAGGCACCGTCCGCAACTATCTGTCCAACACGATGCAGAAAACCCAGACCCGGACCCGGCACGACGCGGCCCGCTACGCCCGCGAGCACGACTGGCTCTGAGAATCCGGTGGTACGCCGTGCGCCAGCGCGGCGTCCGTCGTCAGTCGCGCGGTCAGTCGCGGTGCTGCAGCCGGTGCAGTGCGGCGGCGGCGACCAGCCCGTACGCCAGATGCGGCACGATGTCCGACACCCAGTCGGTGGCGCTCCACTGCCGCGGATCGGTCACCTTGAGCAGGGTCAGCGGCGCATCGGAGCCGGCCATCGCCAGCGCGGCCAGCAGCCCGGTCGCCGCCCAGATCGGTGCCCGCCGGGGGCCGACCATGGCGTACAGCGCGCCAGCGCCGAGCCCGGTGGCGTAGCCGAGCAGCGGCCCGAGTCCGGCCCGGCGGTTGCTGGCCGTCTGCTCGTCACCGAGGTCGACGTGCAGCGTCTCGGCGAGCCGACCGACGCTGCGCTCCGGCGTACTGCTCGCCGGCCTGGCCCGCCCGGCCATGTCGAGGTAGGTGACTATGTTGAGGGCGCTGGTGCCGGCGGCACCGGCCAGCAGCCCACTCCAGATTCGCCGCATGCCGGCCGCGTACCCGGTCAGCGGGCCGGCTAACACAATGTGACCCGTGGATCATCTGGCCCAGTTGCGCCGTAACGCACAGGAACTCGACATCCCTCCGCAGGTCGCCGACTGGCTGCTGGGGTTCGCCCGGCCGCGCATCGTGCTGCACCGCGATGGCCAGCCACGGCACGGTGCCGGCCCGGCGGCGACGACCGGGCCGATCGCCGGCTACCTCGGGGGCGACCCGATGCTGCCCGCCGACGTCGAATGGTCTGGGTTTCCGCACTTCATCGCCGCTGTCGACGGCGCCGCTCTGCCGTCCGGCGTGCTCGACATCCCGTTCCCCGCCGACGGCACGCTGCTCTTCTTCGCCAACGCGGGCGAGTTGGCGTGGGGCACCGACGCCCACGGCCGGGACGTCTCGGACACGTACGGCCGGATCGTTTACGTCCCGCCGGGTACGCCGACGGCCGCGCGGACGCCGGGGCCCGACCACCCGCCGTTTCGCGCCGAACGGGTGCCGCTGCGCTACGAGATCGCCTGGACGATGCCGGGGCACAACTCGCCGGAGTATCTGCAGCTCACCGGCAAGGCCCGCGACCTGTTCGACAAGTACCGCGGCTGCGAGATCGGCCACCCGTCGCCGGCGTCCGCCGGGGTGCTGGCCATCGGCGGTCATTCCACAGTGGTTCAGGAGCATCCGCTGGACGGACTCTATCCACCCGGCTGTG
The DNA here is from genome assembly GCF_048060115.1 of Micromonospora sp. LOL_023. Lineage (NCBI taxonomy): Bacteria > Bacillati > Actinomycetota > Actinomycetes > Micromonosporales > Micromonosporaceae > Micromonospora > Micromonospora sp. LOL_023. The sequence goes on along the minus strand of NZ_JBHMIM010000022.1, from coordinate 40,721 downwards.
AACTCGACTTCGACGACGATGTCGAAGCCGCCGCCGCACGCTGCCCGGACGACCTACCGCTGCCGCCGCGCCCCGGACCGCAGGTCGCCCCGGACGCCGAATGGGTTGCCTTGGCGGAGCTGAAGGACCACCTGAACTGGGGCAAGACGCCGACGATCACGTTCTGGACGGTACGCCGCGACCACCTGGCGGCCCGCCACTTCGACCAGGTGCTCTACCAGCTCGACCTCAACGACTGACGTTCGAAACGGACGAACGAGTCGACCCTGGCACTCTACATACCTGCGGATCTACGCGGTCCCCCACCGAGCCCAGACTATCCCAATGATGCTCACAATCAGCACAAGGAGACCGAGTAGAGCAGAACCTATTGGTGTCACCTGATGCGGCGGACCACCAGCTCTGAAATTTCCCGAGTCTATTGCCACCGAAGCAACATCCACCCCGTCAACATCGCCCAACATTTGCATGATGGCCGTCGGACCCACCCCTTGATAGTTGAGCTCATAGATCGACACGCGCGATATTTGCTCAGGGGTCACCGTAGTCGAGATTTCGCGGACAAGATCCCAGGTGGGCGCATGGGGCGCGTCGTAGGCTACAACAATCGGCTTCTGGGTTTGACTATTCCATCCGATCAGCCTGATCAACGCCGCGCCACGAAGCGACAATGACTCACTGTCAGCAGCCTCAAGTCCGGTTACCGGATCCAGGAACGTAAGTGACCACTCTCGATCACGCTGCGGATTAATACTTGCAATCACAATCCGTGAACCACCAGGAGACCAGGCCCCCTTCCCAGCAAGCACTGACTGCGGGGGCAAGTCGAACACCGTCTTGGCTTCCGCAAGCCGGTTGTAGATTGTAACCCGACTTTCATACTGATAAGCCACCTGCGTGCCGTCCGGGCTAACGGCGACGGCGAACCCTGGCGAAGAAATCACATATGTAGCCGAGGCAAACTCCTCAAAGAGCCCATTCTCAGCGTTCAACACGCCTAGCCGATGGACAATCCCCTCAGTCATGGGGTCTTCCGCATATGACTTTGCCATCAGGATAAGAGAACCATCCGGAAGCCAGGCTTCGGGCAGCAGGACATCGCTGTCCAACGATTCCGCTTCGATGGTTCTACCGTCGCCAGCCACAAGATCGACGATCTCGACGCCTTCGTCTACCGACAGGGCGATCTGTGACCCGTCGGGCGACAGGACCGCAGTCCTTCCGGGATCTGCTGGATATCCGTGCAGGACTCTGTACTCATCTACCCCAAGCCCGATGACTGCTAGTCTGCCGGAACCATCACTAAATAGGACGCTTGCTGGGCCAGGCGGTGACCATCCGACTGGGGTCGTCAGGAGCCCAGGCGAGCCAACCTCCCTGGGTATGGATGGTTCCGCAGTTACACCTCTTCCCCCGCCTAGGTCAAGCTCCACCACCCCGTACGCCAGGATCCCTGCGCCAAGCACCCCGAGGACGAGTGAAGCGACAAAGTACCTGCGACGCCTGCCTTGCCGAATCGCAAGACCAGCACTTTCGCAATCAGCCATCCGTCGACACTCCATTCACACCGATCACCTTCTGAAGACACCGGTCGCCGCCATCAAACGAGCGGTGCGATCGCACCTTGCTCTCCACCCACGCGACCTGTCTTGCAGAGTTCTCGAACAAGCCCGGCCTGATCAGCGTTTCAGGTACTACCGTGTCTTGCGATGAAGTAACGACGCATACCTGATTCATCTCGGGAAGGACAACAGTGCCAGGATCTCCACCATCGCACGGCAAGAACTGAGCACGAATGATATCCCGACTGTCCGCTACACCAGCTAGAGGCTCGCTACTCCCACCAACTAGGCTACACATTTCTTGCACCTGGGCCAAAAACGCTGGAGACATCGAGGCCACACGATACCGCCCCCAGTAGCTGTCGGACATTTGGCCAATCAGCTCCATATCTGTCGAGGCCCGAGAATCCAGTTTCGCCTGAACATCAGGGACCTCATCGTCGTCGACGTAACCTAGCGCAACCCAACTCGAAAGCGCGTCGAACCGAGAGACTGGCAGGCTCCGGGACTGCAGCGCCACGTCCCCGCCGATCAGCGTCGGCGGTAGGCTATAAGAGCCGAGCATTGCGGCACGCGCGCTGACGAGGCGATCAACTCTCACACCGAGCGGAAATGGTCGAATTAGCACCGACCAATCAAATCGATAGTTTTCTAAATATGCTAGCCGAGCGACACCCCATGAATGGCCAACGAAGCCCACAAAGGAGAGGCGTTCCTTCTCGCCGACCGACCTTACAAGCCGTTCGTACCGGTCTGGGCGGAAACCCCAATCAGAAGCGTCGACTCCTGCACCAACTTCGCAATCAGTCGACATTTCACGGGCACGAGGTTTTGCAGTTTCCTCACCCCCCCTAACCGCCAGATAGAACGCCGAAAGTGCAGCCTCGCACTGTGGAGTCACGGCGGTCAGCACCCATGGCTCTTCAAATACAATCAAATTGTAGCCGGCGAGCACCGGGAGACTTCCTCTGGCAGACGAGATGCCGTAAGGGCTTGTAAGAACCGACTGTCCCGGGCCACCGACGTCCAAGATAACGGTCTTGTCGGTGGGCGGCATCACCCGCGATATGCTATATCTCCAAGGTCGACCATCTATTACGATCTCCGAACACGCTTCTCGGGTCGGTGAATTTTGGCAGCTCTCGAGCACATCCGCATCCCCGGAGTTGCTCTCTTGCTCACGCTGACTGCCTAGCTGCGCGAGACCCACGAATGCGACAAGGACGAAAGCGACCGCCCCAGCGACAAGCCCCCGTGGGCGCCAATCGAACTGGCGCCCACGGGAGATACTCCTACGTCGATTCACTAGGCCCTACCACCCGCTGTCTTTCTTTACATATGCTGCCGGGTTATAGCAGAGGGTTCCGGATCCAAGGACCCACCAACAGGTTTTCACTTCAACGTAGTTGTAGTCGGCCCAAGTGGGCCATGCCGACCCGTTACGTGCGTATCGCCCCGCCGCGTCCAACCGCCGCTGCTGATCGGTGGTCTGCTGCCCCTGACCGTCTGGAAACAAATCAGTTTTTATAGTTTTCGCAGAAACATTGGACAACTGAAGGATAGTGGTGCACTGACGTAGGGGAATTGTCGCACCAACATTGATGCCACCAAATGACGCACCCAGTGTGAAGGTAGCAGGATTATCCGGACAGGTCGTGACAGGCCCGGGAGGCTCGAATTGGTAAAGTGCACCTACGCCCGTCGTACCACTCCAAGGCCTTGCTGCAACAGTGTAGTCCATGATGGAGTAGTCGACAGACTCCCACGAGCTACTATAGTCGTAGGCGCGGGTGAATAGTCCCCAACGGTTGTAGACCCAGTGACCTGTTCCGCTTGCCGGCCTCCATGCCTCATAGCTGGTTGCCAAGTAGTGGTCCGAGCCGCGATTTACCTGGGCAGTGAACCACTGATCCGATGTCCATGCATCGTCGAGCGTCATGTTTGTCGTTGACATCGCGCCGTCAAATCCCGAGCCAGCTCCAAAGTTTGGAGCCAGAGACACTTGTCTATCAAGGCTTGGGGCCCACTCTGTACCGATAGCGCTGATGCCTCCCGCCTGCGCCACATACGAGACCGAGGCGGGCTTCTTCGAAGCAGGAAAAACCATGTCGACCGTCACCCGTGGATCTTCCACATCGGGAAGCGAGACGTATCTGACCGCCGCCTCATCGACAAGACGACCGGCCCGGAGCGCTGAACTGTAATATTCGTTCACACGCTGAAGGGCCTTGCTGTTGTCAGCTATCTCATCAGAGGTCTTGATGTGTTTGTCGATATCTCCCGACTCTAGGCGCACCACGCGAACTTCATCATCGACAGCCGGCCGCTGGGGAGGATCCGATGCGTAGGCCACGGTCTGCCACGGTAGCACAGCCGCGACAGCTACGATGGCGACGATGGCGATACGATCCAGAAGGTTTGGTAGGTCGAGCATGGACGGGGGTGGTCGCATACGCTCCTCCGAAGACCGACTTCCCGGATGAGGAAGTCACGGCAACGCAATCAAACCGCGAGGTCAGCCCACTTGTATGGTGCCCTACAGTCTGCGACAGCTGCCGACAGGGGTAGGTACTCGTTGGGCAAGCATAGCATTTGAAGATCGATCGATCTAGTTGTTTCCCGTTCATTCTTTGTGGTTGGTCACCCGTGCTGTGTCCGATGTGCCTTAGTACTGAAGTAGAGCTCAACAGCGGTTGTACCCCGTGAGAGCGTGTCAGCGTTTGGACCGACTATTGTTGGAAATGCGAACAGAGCCGGTGCGGACTGCAGACGGTCAGGGCTTCCACCATCTTCACCAACCGGGCCGCTTGCCTATCAAGGCCGAGCGGCTCAGATCAGGGTGAGGCCTTCCTCGGTCGGGACGTGGTGGTGGTGTGGGTGCATTCGGGGTGGAGGCGGATGGTGACGGGCTGGCCGGGGTGGGTGGCGGCTTGGCGGCGTACTTCGGTGATGAGGCCAGCTGCGTCAGGACCGGGACCGGTCCTCGCGGGCTGTTGTGGGACGGGCATCGATTGTTCGGGGTTAGCAGGGATGGTGGCGCGTAGTGCGCTCCAGAGGTAACGGTGGCAGAACGCGACGGCCTCGGGCTAGCAGGCGCTGGTCGGCAGCGGGTCGGCGACGCGGACCGACCAGGTGTGGCCCTGGGACAGTCCGGGCCGGAACGAACCCGATCTCGCGCTCGTGCATAGAGATTGCAGAGGGAAGTAGCCAGAAGAGGGCAGGCAGATCGTGAACCGTGCGCCGTCGATGGGCTCCGGGTGAGAGGCGTCTCGGCAGAGCCGAGCGATGACGCGGCGATCATCGTCGCGTCGCTCGACGATCCCGATCGCTTCGCGCAGGTGTACGCGAAGCATGTCGGGATGTTGTACGGCTACGCGTACCGGCGGGTGGGTCGGGAGATCGCCGAGGACGTCGTCGCGGACGCATTCGTGGCGGCGTTCCGGGCCCGGCACACCTACGACCCGGACTACCCGAACGCGTACCCGTGGCTGCTCACGATCGTGCATCGTGAGCTGGCCCGCCATCATCGCACCGAGAACGCCCGCTACCGGGCGTACCTGCGGGTGAAGCCGGACAGCGGCGAGGAGGCGTTCGCGGACCGGGTGGCAGCCTCGGCGTCCGCCCAGGCGTGGCGTCGACCGCTGGTCACGGCGCTCGCCCGGCTCGGCCGCAAGGAACGGGACGTGCTTCTGCTGGTTGCCTGGGGCGACCTGAGCTACGAAGAGGTCGCCCGAGCCCTGGACATCCCGGTCGGCACGGTCCGATCACGACTCAACCGGGCCCGCCGCAGGATGCGGGAGGCGTTGGCGTGCGACCCGGCCCGGAGCGCCTCCGCCGGCAATCGCATCGAGGCGCGATGGTGGCAGAAGTGGAGTGGGGCGTGAGTGAAATGGATCGACTCAGGGAGCTCGGCGCAGCTTTGGCCCCGGACGCCGGGGATGCGCCGACGGCCTGGCGCAGCCGCAGTCTCGACGGACCCAGCCCGGAAACTGCAGGGCCGTCTGGTGGCACGGCCTGGCTCGGCGGGCGGTGGAGCCTCGGCATGGCCGGCGCGGCCTTGGTTGCAGTCCTCGTCGTCGCTGTGGGCGCGGCCGTAGGAGGCGGGTGGCCGGCCGGTGGTTCAGCGCCACCTGCGGATACTGCCGAGGCCGCCGACATCCTGCGTACCGCCGCGTTGGTGGCCCAAGACGCGGAGCCTGCCGTCCCGCAAGCTGGGCAGTTCGTGTTCACCGAGACGGTGGGGAGCCCGGTCAACCAGATGGAGCAGCCGGACGGTGGCTTCACCACCAGCACTGGGCCGCCGGTGTTGCGGCAGACCTGGCTGTCGGCCGACGGCACCCAGGACGGATTGATCCGGGACCGGGCGTACCAGCAGGACCAGGCCGCGCCCCACGACCTCGTCCTGCCGGCATGTCCTGTGGGTCGGTCCGGCCCATCCGCCGATCCGATGGTGGACCGACCGTGTACGCCGCAACCGGGTTACGACGCGGGGATGCCGGACAGCCCAGCGTCGGTGCTCGACTGGCTCCGCGCCGACGTGTCGTCGACGGGAGGATCGCCGGCGACAGCCTCCGCCTCCCCCGGTGGCGGCGCCGCTGACGCACTCGTCTTTCAGCGAGCCGCCGAGTTGCTGGTTGGCGGTAGATATCTCACGTCAAACCAGCGAAGCGCCCTGTTCGCCGCAATGGCCTCGCTGCCGGGGACGATCGTCCGACAGCAGGTGCAGGACCTGGCCAACCGTGACGGGGTAGGAGTCGGCATGGCCGGGGGGACAACGCTCATCTTCGACGCGACGTCGTACGTGTTCCTCGGCACCCCCAACAGCGCCCTGCTACGCCAGACCATCGTGGACGAGGCCGGCGCACTCCGGTCCTAGCTCGACAGCACGGTGTGGGTGCCGTCGGGGTGGAGGCGGATGGTGACGGGCTGGCCGGGGTGGGTGGCGGCTTGGCGGCGTACCTCGGCGATGAGGCCAGCTACGTCGGGATCGGGACCGGTCGTCGCGGGCTGTTGTGGGACGGGCATCGGCTGTTCGGGGTTGGCGGGGATGGTGGCGCGTAGTGCGCCGTGCAGGTAGCGATGGCAGCAGGCGACGGCTTCGGGCAGGCAGGCGCTGGTCGGCAGCGGGTCGACGGCCAGCGGGGTGGCCGGGTCGACGACGCGTACCGACCAGGTGTTGCCCTGGGACAGTTCGGGTTGGCCGATGTTGCGGTGGTGGTCGGTGACGGTGACGTCCAGGGCGAGGCCGAAACCGCGTACCAGGCGGGCAAGTTCGTCGAGGGTGGGGCCGGGCCAGTGGTTGGCGCGGACCAGGAGTCGGCCGCCGTCGTTGGTGGCGGCGACTTCGCCGAGGTACGCGTCAACCGGGTCCCCGCCGCCGTCGGCGACCTGGCTGACGCCCAGGCGCAGGTGCTGTTCGATGACGTGTTCGCCGTCGATGTCGGTCAGGTCGGTCGGCGCCACGCCGAAATCCGCCGCGAGCGGGCCGACCTGGTAGTGCTCGCCGAGCTGCCACACTGAGACTCGGCTGAGCGGGTCGGTGTGGGCGAGGGTGGGTTGTGCGTCGTCGTCGGGTCGCCAGTTGCGATGCACGGTCCGGCCGCGCAGGTCGGTGACGGTCAGCACCGCGCCGCGCCGCACCTGCCGGGTGCCGTAACAGTCCAGGCAGTACGGCGGATCCTCTATGTCGGCGCACCGCGTGCACCGGTGGGTGGGGATCGGCTCGCCCCAGTATTTCGGCGTCGGCGGCTCCCAGCCGCGTACGAACTTGCCGGCGGTTTCGGCCGATCGCAGGCTGGCGTGCCACCAGTGCCGGTTCCGCCAGATGGCCTGCGCCCCGCCGTGCTGCTCGGCGTCGCTGAGCATCCGGCGTTCGAGTTGGCCCAGGTCATGGCCGCCGGGGTGACCGTCTAGCCCGACCGGCACCGCAGCCGGGGTGAGCGCATCCTCGGTCAGGTAGTGGGCGGGCAGTCCCGGGTTGGCGACCGTCAGGCCGGTCACGGCCCGGTCGGCGGGGATGGTGGCGAGCGCCGTCGGCAGGTCGGCGATCCAGCGGTGCTGGTAGTCGGGGACGTTGCCGCCGGCGAACTCGAACCGTACGTCCCAGCTCAGCCCGCGCCCGATGGAGCTGGGTCGGACTTCGAGGACCAGGTCGACGTGCAGCTGATCGGCGAGCGCGCACAACCGGCCGAGCAGCCGACCCGGATCCCCCGGTGGTGGTGGTTCGGTGCTGCGGCCGAGCAGGACCAGCCACGGCGTGGCCCGCCGGTCGGCGAGCGCCGCCGCCTCCCACTTGCGGCGCTCCGCCTCCGGGATGCCAGGCTGCCACTGGATCGGCAGCATCAGCCCGGACGACGGCTGCCGGCCCGGCTCGTCGGGGAAGTCCGGGTCGCGCAACGTCGCCGGGGCCACCCCCGCGCGGGTCGCCAGGTCGGTGACGATCGGCGCGTACGGCAGCCACCAGGTGCCGCCCGGGGTCGGCAACGGCGTGAACGAGCCCGGGACGAGGCTGATCGACGCCACCTGCCCGGTGTCGAGGTTGCCGACGGTGAAGACCAGCTGCGCCCGCCGCCGCTCGGACCCGACTCCGGCGATGTAGAGCGAACCGGCCGGCACCCGGTCGACCCCGGTCATGCCGCAACTCCCGCCTGGAACTGCTGCGACTGCCAGTCCCGCAACGCCTGCTTGATCCGAACGTTCTCGTCCTGAGTGGCTGCCAGCTCGCCACGCAGGGCGGTCAGCTCGTCGGCGACCAGGTGCAGAAACGCCCGTACCTCGATGGGGTCGCAACCGCGCCGGACGCGGTCGGCGAACCGGCGGTCCCGGACCAGGCCAGGGCTGATCGACGGCCGCACCGGCCGCCCGTAGTAGTGACCGACCGCGTTCGGGCTACGCCGCACCAGCGGACGCGGCCCGACCGCCGCCGATGCCGCTGCCGCGTTGCGGGTGTGTTGGGTGATCTCGGCGAGCAACCGCCGGGCCCGCCGGCTACGCACCGGCCGACGGAAGAAGTCAAGGAATCTGCGCACGGTTGGTACCGCCTTTCCGGATTCACGGGAATCGGGCAACGTCGTCAGGCAGGGGTAGGAGCTGCGGGGCCGCAGTTCAGGTCGGGTGGTCGCCGCCAGGTCGGCGGTGTCGCCGGTCAGGTGCCCAGCGGAGACCGGCCCGCTGGACGAAGATCTCGCGCCGTTCACGGGCTTCGCCGTCGGGTGCCAGCAGGTAGCCGGTGAGCCAAACCCAGCCCTGATACGTCGGCCTCAGGTCCACAGTCGCCACCCGGAACACGAAGCCCCTGCCAGCCTTGAACTGGACACTCGCCCGACCGTCGATGATCAATTCGTCGCCGGGGCGGGGCTCCGCCGGGGACCGACTGTCCAGCACGGCTACCGATCAGCGGCCGGCATCGTCGCGCCGAAGAAGTCGAGGAGTCTGCGCACGGTAGGACCGCCTTCCGATGTTCACGGGTCGGGCATGGAGATCAGGTCAGGACAGGGAACGGGTGGAAGGGCGGCCCGACCCCGAACGAGGGCACGGAGGTCGGGCCGCCCGCCCTGCGGGCGCAGCCTCAATCGGCGGTACGCCCACAGGGCCGCTGGGCACAGGCGGGGCGCGGTACTGCACAGCTGTGGCTCCGGCGAGAAGCAGGCCAGTAGGGGCCGGTTCCGCCCTGGTCTGGACCTGGCGTGGTCATGGATCGATCGCTCTCCGTAGTTGAGACGTGCCCGGGCAGTTGATAGTGGCGCGGTGTGGCCGCACTCGGCATGACCGAGTACGTATACGCGTCATACATGCCGCGTATGCGGTGCTCCGCGTAGGGTTATCAAGCACTAGAATTGGTGCTCGGGATGTCACTTCGAGGACCTGGACGATCATGGACGCGAACCGCCCGGTGCGATACTGCCGTTGCGGGACGCGGCTTGCCCGAGACAACAGGGTCGGTCAGTGCGCACCGTGTCAGACCAAGGCGCGCGAGTTCGTCACTCGACCGCCGGAGTTACCGGGCGATTTCTGGGACACCGATCAGTTCCGGGATGCATTCGCAGCGCAGCACATCGGCCGCGTCTCGCGGGCGTATCGTAAGCACCCGCAGCACATCGCCGTGTACGGAAAAGATGGAGTTCCACAGAGCGTCGTCGCAGGGTGGCTCGGCCTGACGCAGGCCCAAATCAGCCGCATCGAGAGCGGCGCGGCCGTTCGACACCTCGACAGTCTGACGCATTGGGCACGCACACTGCAGATTCCCGAGCATCTACTGTGGTTCAGGCTCCCCGCCGAGTCGCCATCAAACGACGACGCTCGTACGGCCGATGCAACGAGGGCGGCTGTACCGCAACAAGCCACGCCGTCGCCTTTCCTGCTTCAAGCGCCGTCGTTCGGACTGCCTCTGGGTGACAGCAACGGCTATGTCTCGGCGATGCAGTCGTTCCGGGCTGCGGACCGCCAGGTCGGTGGCTGCCACCTTTACGCGACGGTCCTGCAGTACCTGCAAGCCGAGGTCGCGCCATGCATGTTCGGAGTCGATCACAGCAGTGACGGGCGGTTGGCGTTCACAGCCGCAGCCGCCTTGACCGAGATGGCCGGGTGGATGGCTCACGATGCCGGGCGAGACCAGGCCGCCGAACAGCACTTCGCGCGCTCTCTCGATCTGGGCAAACTCGGCAACGACCGCCAACTCGGCATGCACATCCTCGCCAGCATGAGCCACCTTGCACACTATCAGGGCAAGCCGGCCGCCGCTATTCAGTACGCACGGCGAGGCAGTGAGGCGCTGACTCATGGTCCTCGGTTGCCCGAACTCGAAGCTCGTCTCCTTGCGATGCAGGCCCGTGGCTACGCCGCGCTACGACGACCCGCCAAATGCACGCAGCTCCTCATCGAGGCGGAGCGAGTGCTTGAAGCAGAGCCGGCCGAAAAACGGTCACCGTGGATCAGTCATTTCGATGAAGGCTCGCTTGCGAACGAGGCCGCGCGGTGCCTGCGCCAGCTTGGCGACCTCGGCCAGGCGGAACGGCAGGCCGAGCGTGTCATCGAACTGCGACCAGGAGACCGCACGCGAAGCCGGGCATTCGGACAACTCATCCTCGCGACCGTGCTGATTGCCCAGGGCCGGCCCGATGAAGCTTGCGCCGTCGCTCAAGAGGTGCTGGACGCGACCCAGCAGCTCGGTTCCTATCTCGTGGTCCAGCAGCTTCTTGATCTGAAGCGATCGCTGGAACCACACCGGGGTACCCGCGTGGTGGCCGAGTTCCTGAGTTGCCTCGATGAAGCGCTTAGGCATCGGGTGTGGCTCTACCAGTGGCTGGCACAGGACGGACGTAGCGATGGAACGGCACTCGGGGAGAGACGGTGAACGCGGACGCTCCGCTGTATAAGCGTGACCCGGCGGCGTGGCAGGCGTACTTGGCAGAGGGCAACGCCAAGCAGCCGCGCAAGCGCGTCAGCGCTGACGTACTCATCCGTGACTGCAAGGAACGCATTCTCCTCGTTGATCCGCAGTACAAGCCGGACTGGGACCTGCCCGGCGGTATGGCGGAGGCCAACGAGCCGCCGCATGAGGCCGTCCGCCGGGAGCTGCGCGAAGAACTCGGCCTGGACCTGGACGTAGCCGGGCTCCTGGTGGTCGATTGGGTGTCACCACACGGACCTTGGGACGACCTGCTCTCGTTCATCTTCGACGGTGGCGAGCTGGCCGACGAGCAGTTGGCCGGGCTCAAGATCTCGGATACCGAACTGTCTGCGTTCGAGTTCTGTACGGCGGAACAGGCGCAGCAGCGGCTCCGGCCGTATGTTTGGCGGCGGGTTGCCGTGGCGCTTGACGCGCTGAAGAGCGGGAATGTGCAGTATCTGCAGGACGGGCACATGAGATAACAGCTGGAACGCCGCAACAGCAGGAGGCGAGCGCCCGTTTCCTAAGTCAACATCGGTCTTGTAGATAGCCAAGTTCCATGGTCAAATCGAGGTGCCGAGCGAGGAGTACCTTGAAATGCCCAGTCGACCTGCCGACTACCTGCGTGTCGTCGATGACATCACCAAACAGATCCGGTCCGGCGAGCTGTCGCCAGGCGACAAGCTGCCGACCTACGCCAAGCTCTCCGACACGTACAAGGTCAGCGTCTCCACAGCCCAAGCCGCCCTGCGGCTGCTGCGCGACCGTGGCCTGGTCGAAGGCCACCAGGGCAAGGGCACCTACGTCGCGGAGCAAGCCACAGAGATCTAATCTCTGCCGCCAACCTGGTGGCGAAGCACCACGCTCCCCGTGAAGCCCACGGCCCAGAACACTGCGTATCGTCACGCCGACTACGCTCCGCAACAGCCGAGGTCAATCGCGCGCACCGGATGCGGCATGAGAGTGAAACCGGACCGGATGCGGGGATCGGCTTTGAGCCAGGTGGAGTCGTCCGCCCCCGGGGTTCGTTGTCAGGACTGCGATGCCGGATGATCCCGGGGTGGCGACCATTGATGTGCTGCAAGCGGGCGTGACCAAACCGGGCCCGGACCGATTGGCGAGCGCAGCCTGGCTGGCCCTGGTGCACGACGCCACTAGGAAACTCGGCGGCGTGGTCATCACCTCGGTCGAGGAGCCGACGGTCGGCCGGAACTACTACCGGGTCGGTGTTCGACTCCGTGACGGCGTGTCGCTGAGCATCCTCTTCAACGCAGCAGCCAACCTGGTCGCTGGAGCTCAGCGGCATGATTCCGACAGGATCGACGAGGTGTTCGTAGACGTCCCCGCCGCGGACGTCTACCGCTACGCGGGGCTGCGGGTCGCCGCCGGGGCAGAGCTGGATCAGCCGCTCAACGACCGACACCTACGCCTACTCACCGACGAGGAACGCCGCGACGTCGCCTACCACCAGCCGGAGCGGCTCGGTGACCTACTGTTCAACTGGTTCGACTGAGGGTGCCCCCGCGCGCCCACACCATCCGCAGATTCGGATGACCGTGTCGGTCGTTGCAGGGTACGCGGATCGGGACGGTACCGGTCTCCGGGAGAGAGTGATTCGTGCATTACCCCTTGACGGCGCACCGGCGGGACACGGTCCTCGCGATATTGCGGCCGCTGCATGGTGGGTTCGCGTCGCTGGTGGCGGAGGTGCCGCTCGGGCACGACTGGGCTCCGGTCACGCGGTTGACGTTCGACCGCGACCTGCCCGGCGTCGGCCGGACCGTGGTGGTCAAGACGCGCCGCGTGAACGGGGCCGGTCACGGCGGCCCTGCCCACCTGCGACGGGAGGAGGCCGCGTTACGGATGGCCGCACCCACCGGGGTCACCGCGCGGCCGATAGCTGCCGACCAGGCCGCAGGGGTCGTTATCACGACCGATCTGGGAGGCTGGCCGACGTTGGAGAGTGTCCTCCTCGGCGCAGATGCCGACGCCGCCACGCGAGCGGTGGTGGAGTTCGGCGTGGCCGTCGGGCGGCTGCACGCCGGTACTCGCGACGCGGGTGCGGGGTATCGGCAGGCACTGGCTGGTCTCGGCGCGCCGCAGGCGGATGCCGGCCCCGGACTGCCCTGGCCCGGTGTGGAGAGGTGGCAGGACGTCGAGGTGGCCTGCGCCGAGCTGGGCCTGCCGGACGCACGCATCGCGGCTGGTGACGCCGCGTTCGTCCGGGAGCGGATCGCCGAACCCGGCCCGTTCGCGGCGCTGACGCACACCGACCTCAATCCTGGCAACGCGCTGGTGACGCCGCACGGCGTACGGATCGTAGACTTCGAAGGCGCGATCTTCGGACACTTCGGCTTCGACGCGTCGTTCCTGCACTTCCCGTTCCCCACTTACAGCGCCCACTGGGCGACGTTGCCCGACAGCGTGGTGACCGAGGCCGATCGTGCCTACCGCAGGGAACTGGACCAGGCCATGCCTGGTGAGATCCTCGGACGCCTTGACCGGGCGCTCGCGGTCGGTGCCGCGGCGGCCCTCGCCGTCCGGGTACAGCGACTGCCGCTGCTGGCCGCCACCGGGCAGCCGTCGCGCACACGTTGGCGCCGTCGAGCGCAGCTCGTGCAACAGATCGGGGTGTTCACCAGGCTCGCCGAACGGGCCGAGATCCTGCTGACGATGGCGGACTGGTTCACCCGGCTCGCCGAGGCGATGTCCGCCCGCTGGCCGGACACGACTGCGCCCCCACCGGCGACGTTTCCCGCCTTCCGGTCAGCCAGGGACAGACGACGCCCACGCCCACCGCAGGGAGACCGACGAAACGTGGTCGGCAGGCGAGATGGCAGGAACCCCCCGCGCCACCCCCCAGCATGATCAAGTGCACTGATGTTCGACAGGCCAGAACCCTCGATCAGGCGCACGCTCGCATCGGCACGTCCGGACGCCGGCAACCGGCGCCGACATCGCCGTCGGTGACGAGCGCTACGCGGCATGACAGGACGTTGCGCGTAGGCAACCGCTCGACGATGCCGGTCAGTTCTTTCGATCGGACGCCGGTCGTCAAAGTTCCACGGTGGCATTGCGACGCACAACGTCTCCACCTCGCCCACGTAACGCTCGAGCTCCGCTTGCTGCACGACTGTTTCCCGTACGAGCTGTCTGACCGCCCAGCGACCCGGTGGAGCAGGCGCCAAGGGGCTCGCTGAGTAGAACGACCTGCTCGAAGCGGTCGCAAGAACGGCCTGACTGTTTCGTCCCCCACACCACCACCCAGGGCATTCGCAAGCCCGCCGCAGCACGCACGTACGCCAGCTGTTCGACAACGCCGGTGACGCCGGGACCACCGCCTGGGTCGACGGACGCGTAGTCGGTGCATGGGTGCAGGACCCCGACGGCGTGGTGCAGCTACGCCTGCTCGACGACGATGTCTCCCCGACCGCTCACAAGACGTTGGTGGCTGAAGCGCAGCGACTTACCGAGTGGCTGGACGGCCGGTCTTCACCGTCTACCTGTCACCGGCCAGGCAGCCTGGCGCTGGTCGCTGACCGGGAGAGGTGCCGGCGGTGAGGCGTCGCGCCCAGTTGCGCATGTACTCGATGGCTTCCGGTGGTCCGTGAACGACGACGGGAGCTTCGAGCACACCGATGCAGAAGGTGGCCCAGCCGAGGGAATCGGCGGCGATGTACACCTGGCAGGACGTGTCGTCGATGGGCTCAGCGGTCCCGTAGTGTGCGATCTCGTCCTGCACCCGCTCGGCGGGTGCCTGGACGGTGGCGTGTACCTGATACCTGGCGGGCATCGACCTGATCTGTGCACGCACGTGCTCGACGGGATCGTCCGCAGGGAGCCGGCGTGGGGCGAACGTCTTGCCGGTAGGTCGTGGGTTGTCGATACGGTCGACTCGGAAGGTACGCCAGTCACCTCGGTCCAGATCCCAGGCGATGAGGTAGAGGCGGTTGTCGACGCTGACGATCCGATGCGGGTGGATCGTCCTGCTGGCGACCTGGCCGGTTCGTTTGCGGTAGGTGAACTCCAGCGTTTCAGCGTCTCGGCAGGCGAGTGCAACGGTCGTCAACGACGCAACATCGGTGATGATGGCACGCTGCCCGGTGCCGTCTACCGGGATGGTGACGGCTCGGAGGCTGTCGATGCGGTGTCGGATACGCACGGGAAGCACCTGGACGATCTTGGCCATGGCGCTGAGGGCGGCGTCCCCGGGCGTCGGGTGGGCGCCGGAGGCGATCTCCTTGAGCCCCATGACGATGGCGGCGGCCTCGTCTTCGCTGAGCACCAGCGGCGGGAGGGCGGCGCCGGCGCTGAGCTGGTAGCCGCCACCGGTGCCTCTCGTCGTGGTGATCGGGTATCCGAGCTCCTGCAGGCCGTCGACGTCACGGCGGAGCGTGCGCTGGCTGACGCCCAGGCGACGCGCGAGTTCATCTCCGGGCCAGTGGCGCCGGTTCTGAAGCAGTCCGAGGAGTTCGAGAACTCGGGTGCTGGTCGCCATGACGCGAGCTTAACGACACTTGTGGCCACATATCGGCCACAAGACCGGCGAGGATAGGACTGCGAGCCAAGCGGACCCAAAACGATAGGAACAACAGATGCGCATTCTCGTCACCGGGGCGACCGGCCAGGTCGGTCGCTACCTTGTCGCTCAACTCCATGAGGCAAGGCACGATGTCCGGGCACTGACCCGCAACCCCGCGGCTGCGGAGTTCCCGGCCGGCGTCCAGGTGGTTGCGGGCGACCTGACCGACACCTCCACACTGGGACCCGCCTTCGAAGGAGTCGATGGGGTGCACCTGATCACCTTCGGCGGCGACGAGGGCCAGGACTTGGCCAACGGCTCGGAGATCATCGGCCTTGCTGAGCGCCGTGGTATCCGGCGAGCCACAGTGCTCGGCGGCTGGTCTCCGACCAGCGTCGAAAGTGCCCTGATGTCCAGCACCATCGGCTGGACCATCCTGCAACCCGTGGAGTTCATGGGCAATGCCCTCGAATGGGCCGAGGAGATCCGTACGAAGCGCACCGTCTCGATGCTCGCCACCGACCCCAGTGCGATGGTGCACGAGGCCGACATTGCCGGCGTCGCCGCCAGTGCGCTCACCGAGGACGGGCACGGCAGCCGCACCTACCCGCTCACCGGCCCGGAAGCGCTCACCCCGCAGGCACGCACCCGCATCCTCGCCGAAGCGACCGGTCAGGACATTACTTTCGTGCAACTCACCGAAGAAGGCGAACGTGCCCGGCTGAAAGGTTACGGATACGACGACGACTACGTGGAGTTCGGGATCCAGCTGGCTACCAACCCCCCCGATGCCAGCGGCCTCGTTCTCCCCACCGTCGAGGACGTCATCGGGCGTCCCGCTCGAACCTTCTCACTGTGGGCACAGGAACACGCCGGGCAGTTCCGCACCACGTGCTGACGCAGTCGCCGGTCACTCGCCTTCCCTCATGATCACATGCGCTGCAATCGGCATCAGCGCGAATGCTTCGGCGCACTACTCTCGGCAGATCCGGACGCCAGGGGAACAGCCTGCCCTGCAGGACCCGTTACACAACGTCACGACTTGGGTCGCCGCTAGGTCAGAAGCAAGTCGCCGGACGCAAAGCAAGCTCAGCGCGGTGTGCACTTGGAGCCGTACCACCTCTGAACGGACCTGTGCACCGACAGCGAACGCCCGACAGCCCGCCGGGTGCAGGCCTTCGACCGCAGGGGCACTCCACCTGCAGCCCGACGCCGGGCTGATGGACTGGATGACCATCCCCGATCACCGGCTGGAGTTCGCCGGCAGCAACGGCTTGCCACTCGTCGCATTCGGTGTCCTCGCACCAGACTGGCTGCGATGGGTCCGTACGGCGACCTCAACCTGTACCAGCCCGAGCTGCTGGCTGACTGCCTGCGGCGGTCACCAACAGAGCCGAGAGCAGCTCAGCTGCGCACGCGTCGCGCTGTCGGAGCGGCACTCTCTGTCGGAACGCTCGACGGGCCGCCAGAGACCCAGCCCAGATGACGAGTATCCGTCACTCAGGGTCGCTCTAGCACAACTGGTCGACTATGGTCGGACGTACCGGACGTGGACGGGCTTGACTCACGCAAGATCTGGAGCCGTCCACGCCATTCAGAGCTTGGGGAGGCGCTGGTGGCCAGCATCCAGGAGGTAAAGGCCGGCCTTATCCAGGCCGCCGAGCACGGCAACACGACACAGCAGCAGATCGCGGCTGTGATGAGCACGTTGGACAACATGCTTGCGCAGCTTCGCACGGTCGCAGCAGGCACCGGGCATCCGTTGATTGGCGAAGCTATCACCCGCTGCGAACAGACCAAGGGTCAGCTGGAGTCCGCCGCCGGCCTCGTCCGAGCCGCAGCGGATGCAACCCACCGGTACGCCGGTATCCTCGGGTAGCGGCAGTGAGTGTCGACGAGGTCAAGGGCCGCTTGCGTGAGGGGACCGAGACATTGGGGTCAGCGGCGACAGCCATGGGCTCCGTACGGGAGTCTGTCCGGAGCTGTCACACGGCAGCCATCGCAGTCCTTCAGGACAGCCGGCACGATCACGTCACAGCTGCCCTTAGCCTGCTACGCGAGGCTGACGCTGAAGGCGAGCTGGTTCAGCGCAGGGTCGGAAACAGCACCGACAGCGCCGAAGAGTATATGAAGGCCCTCGGTTGACCAGCGTCGGTGATGTCATCGGGCAACTGGTCCAGATCCTCAATGACTTGGACGGTGCTGCGGTCGAGGCGAGCAACGCTCAGCAGACAGCCGCCGAAGGACTCAAGCACTACAAGACCGCAACGACGGGCGCCGACAGCATGCACGCCGCCGCGATGCTGAGTGAGGCCAGCGAGGCAGTCGCGAAATCCGGTAAGGTAGCCCGGCTCATCGCCGAAGCAGCCACCGAGATCGCAAGCTACATGAACCACATCGCCCCCGGCTCGGTTCCGGACCGCAGCTCCGGCACCGGAGGAATGCCGACCGGGGAAACCCTCTCGGTGCCGCAGTACAGCAAACGACCCAAGGCGATCAAGGCCCTTGGCCGAATCGGGCAGGTCAGAGCCGCTGACGACGGACTTCAACACATCAAGAAGGCTGTGGACTGGTTCCACGATGCAGCGAACCCACCCGGAGGTAGCACGGTCAGCAGGCCTCCGGACTTCGCCTTCGAGCCGACCCATCAGCCAAGCGGAACAGCAGGCGAGGCCCTCCTGGCCGCCTTGACCCTCGCTGTACTCGGCGCGAAGGGATCCGAACTCGCTTCCGGGATACGGAAGCGAGCGAAGAACCGAAAGTCAACCCGGAAGGACGACAATAATGGATGAGGAAACCAAATTTCTCCGTACCATCCTGATTCAAGATTGGGAAGCATACGACTCTTTCATCCGACAGTTTGAGGCACAGGGCAAAGGCACACCTGTCGCCATCATCGGGTACGCATTCTTCGTCGCGGTGCAACGTCGGTTCGGCCAAAGTCTCGACTCAGGCGATGTGCTGCGTTTTGTCGCCGACGCGCGAGCGAATCTCTCCGAAGGACACGAACTACCAGCGAAAGAATCGGAAGCTCTCATCTTCGCCATGCTCGGCATGGATATCGCGGGCACCGAAGAAACCGTAGAGAACCTCGATATAGGCGAAATGGCCGAAATCCAAGCCCAGCTACTGTTCCGACTGATGGAAGATGCACAGTTGAGCGAGGAGCAGCTTGACGCGTTTCTCCTGGAGGCTGAAGGGCTTCTCCACGAGGCTCACCCCGAATACGGGGAGCAGCCCGCATAGAATGAGACGTGATGCGGCTGCGCGACAAGAGCTGAGTGACCTCATCCGGGCGGTGGCCAGGCAGGACTGGGGATCGGTTGATCGACTTCTCGCCGAGCTCAACCGGCTCGGCTGGGCCGGGGGCAGCCAGACCATCGGAGCGGCGTTCGCGATTGCCGTCAACCGCAGGTTCGGCTCGTCCGACGATCCTCGGGCAGTTGCCTCCTTCGTGGCCGACACGAGGAAGCGCTACGAGGAAGGCGAGCAGTTCTCCGCTCTGGCGATGGAAGGCATGATCCGCGCAGCCCTCGGCGAGCCGGACCTGATCGACGACATCGACGCGGAAACCGCCTTCTCCATGCAGATCGCCGTGCTCGGCACGTTGTTGCAGGACGAACAGTGGACCGAGGCTGGGCTGGAGGAGTTCATCCGCAAGGTCGAGGAGACCGCAGCGCAGTACATGTAGCTGGCACGGCCTCACTCGGACCTTGGCACGGAAGGTCAGTGGGCGGCAGCTTGATCGACATGGCGTGGTGGAACACGTCACGCGGATCCCAGCGCAGCTTGACCTGCTGAAGTTTCCGATAGTTTCCCTTGTAGTACAGGGCGTGCCACGGGACTCCGGATCTGTTCCACTGCGGATCAGTCGCGTCGATGTCCGGGTAATTGATGTAGGAGCCGTCGTTCGCGCTGTTCGGGACCGGCACGCCTCCGGTGTCCTGGTACATCGCGCTGTACCACCGCCGGATCCAGTCCAGGTTCGCCTGCTCGCTGTTCGGGTCGGTCCAGGTGACGGTGTAGATCGCTTTCATGAGGCTGTCCCGCTGGGGCATGGCGGTCGCGTCCGGCGCCACGGTGTTGACCTTGCCGCCGTAGGAGACCAACAGCAGCACGGCGCGCTCGTTGTCATGGTCTGTGCTGGTCAGGTAGGTGTAGGCGGTCCCGATCTGCTCGTCAGTGAACCGTTTCCGCAGGTAGGCCGCTTTCGCTTTGAACATCCCCGACTCTTCGGCCTGGTCCAGCGACCCGGCCTTCACCCCTGCCAGCCACGGCAGCCGATGGGGCGGTTGTACCGTGATCGTGCCCGGGACACCGTCGGTGACCTCCGCGAGGTAGTCACTCAACAGCTGGTCGGCGTCGGGCGCGCTGTTGCGCTCGTGCCATTCGCCATAGTTGCGCAGCAGCCGGTGGAACGACTCCTCGGTGACGTCTCGCCAACTCCATGCGATCGTCGCGCCGAGCGTTTCGGCGGGTGGCTTCGGCAGCAGGCGGGCGGGATCGTTCCCGGGGGCGCCGGGCGTGCGCATCCAATACCGGGTGACCACGCCGAAGTTCCCGCCCCCGCCTCCGGTGTGCGCCCACCACAGGTCCCGGTTCTTGTCGCCCGGCTCGCGGGTCGCGACCACCACCCGTGCCCGTCCCGAACGGTCCACCACGACGACTTCCACCGCGTACAGGTAGTCCACCACCGAGCCGAACTGCCGGGACAGCGCACCGTAGCCGCCGCCTTGGATGTGCCCGCCCGCTGCCACGCCGCCGCACTGGCCGCCGGGGATCGTGACACCCCAGCCGAGATAGAGCCGCTCGAACACCGTCCACAGGCTGGCGCCCGGCTCGATCATGAACGCGTTGCGGTGCCGGTCGAACGTGACCTGCCGCATCGCGGACAGGTCGATGATGACTTCCGCGCCGTCGCCCACGAAGTTCTCATAGCAGTGCCCGCCACTGCGCACGGTCACCCGCTTCCCCGCCTGCATCGCGCCATCCACCGCGTGCAGAACCTGTTCAGTCGTCGTGGGCAGCCGGAACAATTCTGGCCGCGGGAAGAATCGCTCGCTTGTCCGGCGCAACACCAGATCCTCGTAGCGAGCATCACCCGGCAGGATCACCGGCGACTCGCGCGCCCCTTCCTTCGACGTCACCTCCGCAGTCGCTGGACTTCCGATCAGCGCCGCACCTCCCAATGCTGCTGTGCTGGCAATGAATCCACGACGGGTAGAACCAGACATCGTTTCCCTATCTGTGTGTCGATGTGCCAAGGAGAATCTCTGTGGCCACAGAAGAGTGCGTTCCTGCCCGAAAGCAGGAACGCACTCGACGGTATCGACGGACGCCCGGAAACTCCTCGTCCGAACGCAGGCAGGGGGTACGGCAAACGCAGTAGCCGCACCGGGTCGGTAGTACTGCCGCGAGACGACTGCTGGCACTCCAGCGCACTTCGCGGGTAGGAGTCCGCGCTGGCCATGGCTGGTTCGAGCACGGTATCGACGCTCGCGGGCCCTCTGTTCCGCAGCCGGTCGACTATGGTCGGACTACACCGAGCGCAGTCCTGGCTCGAGGGGAGCCCTATGGCCGCTACGAGGCAGTTTAAGGGCAATGTCGCTCCCCTCGTGCCCGAGAGTAGGCCGAGAGGGGCTTCCATTCATCGCAACCGAGCCAAGAAAGCCGCTGGGCGATAGAAAATGCCTCACGAACGGCCCGTCGGCCATCATCGCGTCAAGCTGACCGACATCCCGAAGCGCCGGGAGCAGCGACGACGCGTGCGTCGGGAGATCATCGCGAGGCTGACGGCAGAGAGCATCGAACTTGGCCTCTACGATCTGTTCGTCGATGACTCGGGGGAAGCCGACGACGGCAGGTGACGCGTCAGGTGAGGCGGGCGGCGAGGGTGTCGAGGTCGTCGACGAACCAGATCTGCTTGCCCCGGTTCGACTCGGTGACCAGGTCACGCAGTGCCGTACTGCCCGCCGTGTAGGCCGCGATGTCGCCGACGATGACCAGCCGCACCCGGTAGTTGACGAACTTCTGCATGATGCCGCCGGCCACCCCGGTCCGCAGGGTGAAGAAGCGCTCGTCGAGCCGGAGCACCGGAATCGCCACGATCTCGGCACCGGCGAACGTCGCGCCGATGACGTCCACCGCGTCCTGGTCGGTGGCGATCGACGGTCCGTCCGCGTCGCAGACCAGCACCGGCACGCCCGCCAGTTCGACGATTTCGTCAGCCATCGTTCCCCGTTCCCTCGCTCGTGCTCGTGTGGAACATGCCGCTCTCCGCCCGCGTCACCGCATCCACGGTGGACAGGATTTCGGCGACGGCACCCGGCCCGCCGAAGACGATGACCTTGAGCCGGGCCCGCACCGGGTCGTAGACGGTCTGTAACCGCAGCGGCGGCTCAGCCGACAACCCGCTGCCGCTCTGCGAGCCGGCGACCAGCAGGGTGCTCAGCCGGTCGGCGTCGACGGCACTGAGCCCGTCGACGTCGACGACCGCCGAAACCTCGATGCCGGGACGGGCCGCGCCGGCCGGGCGGCCGGTGAAGGCGTCGAGGTCGGCCGCCGCGATCCGGTACTGCTTGCCGATCCGTACGGCCGACAGCCGTCCGTCACGGATATAGCCACGCACCGTACGCACGTGCAGGTCGAGCCGCTCCGCGACCTGCTCGACCGACAGCAAAACCTTACTCATACATCCCTATCTGCAGGTTCAACCGCGACGATTGGGAAGGATAGCGGAGAATCGGCCCGCCGACCAGCATCCGGGACCGGCTACCGCCCGCTACCCGGCTTTGTCGCACCGGTCCGATACAACTTCTCGCGTACGGATGACCGGTCCCGCAGCGGCCGTCCCCGGTGACGGCTGACGACGGCTGCGCGAAACACCCCCTGGAGGGCAACTCAGTGGATGCGGACGACGCCGCCGCCTCGCAGCGGCGCAGCACGGTGCGGGTGGTGCCCGCCGCACGACCCCGCAAGCTGACGAAGGTGCCCTTCGTCGAAATGGCCGACGGACGCCTGCAGGGCGTGGTGTCCAGCGGGTCGGACATCGAGCGGGTGTACGTCTCCTCGATCGCCGCCGCCACCCACGAGCTGAGCTGCAGGACCAACAACAACCGACCGTGCGGCGGGTTGAGCAACGGGGCGCCCTGCAACCACATCACGCTGCTCGCCGAAGAGGCGATCGTGCAGTACGGCGCCGAGCAGGTGGTGCGCTTCCTCCGATTCGATCCCGACGTGGAGATCACCATCGGTCACCAGATCGTCTGGATGCTTGATCGCAACGTCCAGGTCGCGTCGGTGTCGCCAGCGGCGGCCGTGTTCAGCCGGTTCCTTCGTCACTTGTCCTACCTGGAGCTGCCGGGCAGCGTCGAGGCGCTGCCCGAGCTGCACTGGTTCCCGGCCGGGGCGGTGGCACGCTGATGCGCGGGGCACAACTCACCGACC
This sequence comes from Micromonospora sp. LOL_023, assembly GCF_048060115.1. Lineage (NCBI taxonomy): Bacteria > Bacillati > Actinomycetota > Actinomycetes > Micromonosporales > Micromonosporaceae > Micromonospora > Micromonospora sp. LOL_023. The sequence goes on along the minus strand of NZ_JBHMIM010000022.1, from coordinate 17,803 downwards.
TGCTCGACCACAGCCCAGCCGGGGTGACCGAGGCGCTCGACGTGGTCGACGGCTTCGACCAGGCGCTGGTCGGCGGCCTCAGCCGGCTCGACGCGGAACGCACGGCGGCCCTGGCCGCGCTGGCCGGCGCGGTCGCGTCCACCCCGCTCGGGTCGGCGCTGGCCGAGACGGTCGACAAGGTGGCCGCCGGCTCGGTCGGCGACGAGCATCTGCTCCGGCTGGCCGGTGCCCGGTCGGCGATCGTCGGCGCGGTGCACGACGCGCTGCGCGAGCAGGCCGACACCGCCCTCGGCCGTACCCGGGCGCAGTGGCCGGCCCCGACCACCGCCGCCGGCCCGGTCGACGGGCGGCTGCTGGCCGCCCGCTCCTGGCTGACCGAGCTGGCGATCACCGGCTGGCGCAACGTCGACCACGACCTGGTGGCCACCAGCCAGCAGGCGCTGCACGCGCTGCTCGCCGAGCCGGCGTTGCGCCGCGCCGCAGTGCTGCTCGACGGGCTGGCCGCCGAGCTGCACCACAGCAGCCCGGTGGCGACCATGGACCGACTGCCGGTACGCCGTTGGGCCGACCTGTGGGCCCGCGCCATGCTGCTGACCAGCCCGGAGAGCCAGCCGGCAGCGCCGGAGCCGGTCTCCGGGCGGCTGCTGATCCTCGGCGCCGACGTACACGAGCATGCGACCGCCGTACAGCTGCAGGTCCATGCGCTGCTGGAGACGCACGGCGAGCCGACCGGTGACGACGCCCCCCGACTGGTCCGGGTCAGCGTCTCCGCCGCGAAGGTCGACACGATCGTCGGCCCGGTGATCTGGCAGCTGCTCGCCGCGCATCCGGTGCTGCTGGCCGCGTTGGCCGGCCGGCTCAGCCTGGACGTCACCGGGATGCCGCTGCACCCGGGCGGCGACCTGGTGTGGCACGACGGGCAGGCCCGGCCCGGTGAGCCGGCCGACCCGTTCGCGGTGGCCCGGGTGCAGCTCGGTGAGGCGCTCGCCCCGGCGGTGCCGCCGCTGGACCGGCATCCGGTGTCGATCGCCGAGCCGGTGCTGCTGGAGGGCTACACGGCCAACAGCGACGACGCCGGGTTGAGCTTCGACCTCGACGGCACCCGGATCGCGGTCGACACCGACCGGCTGCCCGGCTGCGGCCCGCTCACCGCCGACCTGGTCGCCGCCTCGACTGCCTGCCTCGGGCTGCTGCGCTGGGACGACGGCGGATGGTCGGTGCAGCCGATCGGTGTGCAGGCCACCGTGAAGCGTAAGAAGGTGGCCGTGCACACCGGCGACTGGGCGCAGGGGCCGACCGATCCGAAGATCGCCAAGGCGGTGGCCCGCTCCGGCGACCCCATCGCGGTGCTGCGCGAACGGGCGGGACGGTTGCTGCGGAAATGACTTCACCGATGACGAACCATCACGAGAACCGGCGGCAGGTGCTCTACTGGCGGCTGCTGGCCCGGCTGTTCGACGGCCAGGAGCAGGCCGCGTTGGAACGCGGCAGCATGGCGGTGGTCGACGACATCGGCCTGCCGGCCGCGGTGCTCGACCCGTCGGTCTCCGTCGACACCGTCGTGCAGCGTTTCCCGGAGTTGGCCGACGAGCTGCCCGGCCTGCTCGCCCCACCAGCGCAGGACGACCCCGCCGGGTCCGCCGACGACGCGGCGGACCATGCCGACCCCGCCGGCAACGCGGCGGGCCAGGTTGGCGCTGACGAGGTACGCCGGGCCGCGCTGGCCTCGAAGCTGCTGCTCAACATCTTCGCCACCGGCAGCGGGGACGTGTCCGCCGGTCAGCTCGCCAACTGGCAGGCCGACGCCGCCTGGTATCAGCGGGCCTGCGGCACCGCGCCGGGCCGCCGCGACGGAGTGCTCGGTGCCATCGAGGGCGACCTGGTGCGCCGGATGCGGCTGCGTGAGGTGCTGGCCGATCCGGCGCTGGCCCGCCAGCTCACCCCCAGCATGTCGCTGATCGAGCAGTTGCTGCGGGACAAGTCGAACCTGTCCGGGGTGGCGTTGGCCAACGCGAAGGCGCTGATCCGACGTTTCGTCGACGAGGTCGCCGAGGTGTTGAAGACGCAGGTGCAGCAGACCAGCGTCGGCACCATCGACCGGTCGATCCCGCCGAAGCGGGTGTTCCGCAACCTCGACCTGGACCGCACCATCTGGAAGAACCTGCCGAACTGGAGCCCGACCGACGAGCGGCTCTACGTCGACCGGCTGTTCTACAAGCAGACCGCGAAGCGGACCACGCCGGCCCGGCTGATCGTCGTCGTCGACCAGTCCGGGTCGATGGTCGACGCCATGGTCAACTGCACCATCCTGGCGTCCATCTTCGCCGGTCTGCCCAAGGTGGACGTGCATCTGGTCGCGTACGACACGAAGGCGTTGGACCTGACGCCGTGGGTGCACGACCCGTTCGAGGTGCTGCTACGCACCCAGCTCGGCGGCGGCACGGACGGCATGGCCGCGCTGGAACTGGCCCGACCGAAGATCATCGATCCGCGCAACACCGTCATGGTGTGGATCTCCGACTTCTACGAGTGGAAGTCGCAGGAGGTCTTCGACGGCCTGCAGGCGGTGCACCGCAGCGGCGCCAAGCTGATCCCGGTCGGTTCGGTCTCCAGCGGCGGTCAGCAGAGCGTCAACCCGTGGTTCCGCCAACGTCTCAAGGATCAGGGCACCCCGGTGCTGTCCGGGCACGTCCGCAAACTCGTCTCCGAGCTCAAGAACTTCCTCAACTAGGAGAAACAGCACCATGACCGCAGAAATGCTGCGCGCCCCCGCTGAGATCAAGTACGCCGAGGAGCTCGACTGGCTCGAATCGGTCGACGACGGCCCGAAGCCGTTCTCCTGGCGACTCAGCCCCAAGATGGTGCGCCTGTTCATTCTCGGCTCGGAACGCGCCGACGGCCTCGACCGGGAGATCCCGCAGAAGTGGTTCGGTGACCGCAGCTTCGTCGAACGCAGCATCGTCACCCTCGCCTCCGACCGTGGCCTGCTGCTGATCGGCGACCCGGGCACCGGCAAGAGCTGGCTTGCCGAGCTGCTGGCCGCCGCGATCAGCCGCAACTCGACCCTGGTGGTGCAGGGCACCGCCGGCACCACCGAGGATCACATCAAGTACTCGTGGAACGTGTCGATGGTCATCGCCAAGGGCCAGTCCCGGCAGTCGATGATCCCGTCGCCGATCATGACGGCGATGGAGCAGGGCGTCATCGGCCGGTTCGAGGAGCTGACCCGCTCCACCAGCGACGTGCAGGACGCACTGATCTCGATCCTTTCCGAGAAGTACGTCTCCATCCCGGAGCTCGACTCGGACAACATCGTCTTCGCCCAGCCCGGATTCTCGATCATCGCCACCGCGAACAGCCGCGACCGGGGCGTCAACGACCTGTCGTCGGCGCTGAAGCGGCGGTTCAACTTCGTCCGGATCCCGGTGGTGACGAACAAGCGCAGCGAGGCGGAGATCGTCAAGTTCCGGACCATCGAGCTGCTGCGTCGCCACCAGATCGAGTTGGAGGTGCCGCCGACCCTGCTGGACGTGCTGCTGCAGAGCTTCGCGGACCTGCGCACCGCTGCCGCGTCGGCGACCAGCGACGACGAGAAGTTGGAGTCGGCGCTGTCCACCGCCGAGCAGATCGGGGTGCTGGAGGACGCGATCCTGCACAGTCAGTTCTTCGGTGACCGCACGCTGCGCGCCGAGACCCTGGCCAGCTCGATGGTCGGGTCGCTGGCCCGGCGCAGCCCGGAGGACCTGGCGATCCTCAACAAGTTCTGGCACGGCGTGATCGAGCCGCGCAGCAAGGCCGACGGCGGCGAATGGCCGGCTTTCCTCGAAGGCGGCCGGCAGAGCATCGCGACCCTGTCGTGAGTGACGCTGTCCTGAGTGACGCCGTCCTGAGTGACGCTGCCGTGACCGAGCCGGCTGCGACTGACCCTGTCGCGACCGACCGTGCCGTGAGCGAGCCGGCAGCCAGCCGGTTCGGCGCGCTCCGAGGGCAGCTGGCGGACGCCGCGTCGGCGTTCGCCAGCTCCCCGGACGCGTTGACCGGCATCCTCGCCGGCCTGGTCGACGACGTCGACCGGGCGCTCGCCGAGGAGCTGGAGATCTTTCCGGTCTGCCACCACTCGCCGTCGTCGGCGTTGGCGATGGCCCGGCGGCTGGCACACAAGCAACCCAAGGTGATCTACCTGGAGCTCTGCGAGGACCTGCAGCCGCTGCTGACCGAGCTGCGCAACTGTGAGCTGCCGGTGGCGCTGCAGGCCTTCGCCAGTGAACTCGACGGCTTCCCGGCCGGCATCGGGCCGCTGAGCGTGATCGCGCCGATCACCGAGGCGTCCGCCGAGTACCAGGCGATCGCGTACGCGTTGGAGACGCCGGGGGTGGAGCTGCTGCTGGTGGACCGCTCCACCGACCATGTCTTCCAGTGGCAGTCCCGGCCTGGCCAGGAGCCCGAGGGGTCCGGTCCGGCCGGTGACGGAGACGGTGGGTCGGAGCCCGATCCGGCGCCGGCCGACAGCCAGACGGAGCCGGACGAGGACAAGGCGCTGCACGGCGACGCCGTCGGGGTCGAGATCGGCGATCTGCGGCCCGGCTTCGCCGAGTTGGAGGCGTACCTGCTGCACCACGGCAAGGTGCGGCACTGGTCGGAGTGGTGGGACCAGTACGTCGAACAGCCGCTGATCGGTGCCGACCATGACACGTACCGACAGGTCATGGTCATGATCGGCAGCCTGTTCCGGCGGCTGCGGCCGACCGACGCGGCCCGCTCCGACCGCGACGAGGACCGGGAACGCTACATGTGGACCCGGATGCGCGAGCACCTCGCCGCGTCCGGTGCCGACCCGGCCGACTGCCTGTACGTCTGCGGCGCGTTCCACGCCGCCAGCCACGTCGAGCAGTTCGGCGTCCGGTCGACCGCGCCGTTCGAGATCACCGCGCGGACCGGCACCAAGTGGCGGTACGGGCTGATCCCGTCCAGCCATTCGGCGATCGAGGCGCAGTTCGGGCTGGCCGGCGGAGCGGTGTCGATCGCCGCCGCCACCTGGCGCAAGGCGCTGACCGCCAGCAAGATCACCCCGTACCGGCTGGCCGGGCAGCAGACCGGTGGCCGTAAGCGGCCGGCCCGCAAGCCGAAGGCGGCGGCACCGGCCGCCGCCGGTGCGGCGGTCGGCACCGACCGGCTCAGCGGGTTCCTGGCCACCGCGGCCCGGCCCGGTGAGCTCGACGAAACCGAGCTGCTCGGCTGGTGCGTCGACATCGTGCGGCTGGCCCGGCGCAACGGCTACCTGGCCAGCACGGCCGACGCGATCGCCATCTTCGAGACGTCGGTGCTGCTGGCCGGGATGCGCAACCGGCGTCGGCCCACCCCGTACGACTTCACCGACGCCGCCGTGACCTGTGTCGAAAAGGACGTGGTGCCGGGGCGGCGCGACGTCCGCCGGCTCTGCGAGATCATGTTCGGCGGGGACCGGATCGGCCGGGTCGGCTACGCGGCGCTGCCGCCGCTGGCTCAGGACGTCTACGACCGGTTGGCTCCGATCGGGCTGGACCTGAAGAAGCGGACAGTGCAGCGGGCACTGCTGGATCTGCACGGTGATCCGCAGCTGCGGCCCTGCTCGGACCTGCTGTGGATGCTGCGCCGGCTGCTGCCGCCGGAGGCGGTGCGGCCGATCATGGGTGAGCGGCGACTCGGGGAACAGTCCGTGCAGGAGAGCTGGGACGTCGCGATCGGTCGCCACCAGCGGTCGATCATCGAGCTCGGCTACGAGGGCGTCACCATCGAGCAGGTGCTGGAACTGCGGCTACGCAAGGCGGCCTGGAATCCGCAGGCCACGGCGGCCAGCGCGCTCGCCGCCGTGGAGGATTCGCTGCTGTATCTGAACAATCGGCGGTTCACCGACGAGCTGGGCGCCCGGGCGGTGCAGTTGCTGGCCGCCGAACGCACCGTCGACGACGCCCCAGAGGTGCTGCACCGGATCCGGCAGCTGCTGTCGTACTACCGGAGCAGCGGCGACGCCCACCTGCCGGCCTGGTGTCAGGCCTTCGTCACCACCGGGTACGCCCACTACTGCACCCTGCTGCCGACCGCGTTCGTCGACGACGAGACCGGGCTGCGGCAGGTCGCCGCGATGTTGGGCTTCCTGATGAGCATGGAGAGCCTGGCGATGGCGCTGGGCTGCGACCGGGCGCAGCTGGAGTTGGCGGTACGCCAGTCGCATCCGCAGTCGCCGGCGAAGGTGGCGTTACTCTGGGCGGCGCAGTCCCAGCTCGGTCAGTTGCCGCTGGCGCAGTTGCGCCAGCGGTGCGCGGATCTGCTGGCCAGCCCGCTGATCGTCGGAGCGTTTCCGCACTACCTGAGCGGGTTCGTGCAGGCGTTGGAGCCGGTGCCGACGCTGGCACCGTTCGTCGTCGAGGTGTTGTCTGCGGCGTTCGGCCAGCTGCCCGACACCGTACTGCTGCCCTGGTTGCCGGCGCTGATCGCGACGCTGCGGGAGCAGGCCGGTGAGCTGGTGCCGGTGCTGGTCCGGGAGGCCGGCCGGACCTTCCCGGCGACGCTGCCGGCATTGGATTCGTGGACGCCGCCGTGGTCGGCCGCGGCGGGCGCACCCACACCGGCGGCGGGTACGTCGTCCGGCCCGGAGATCGCCCGGTACGCGATGACCGGGCCGGTGCCGCAGTTGCTGGCCGGTTTCCCGCTGGCCACGGTCGCGGTCGCGGATCTGCTCGACTGTGCGGCCGAGCCGCCGACCAACGGATCACCGACCGATGGCGCGCCGGGAAACGGTCACCGCGATCTGGCGGTGGACGCCCTGCTCGACCGGTATCCGGTGCCGGCCGACGCGGCCGCCGCGCTACTCGGGGTGAGCTGAGGCACGAGCGGTGCCTCCGGTGGCTGTGCCGGGCGAACCGCCGGAGGCGCTGCTTGTGCATGGGGCCCGAATGAACCCGGCGTCATGCTAGGTTTGCCGCGTTGCAGTTGATTTCCACGTGCCAGCTGGGTGACACCGGTGGCAGCAACCCGGGCATTGGCAGATTCTGCCGGTCTCTCCGGACGGAGATTGATGAGTGCGGCAGAAGGGGTCCGCACGTCGCGGACCCGCCATCGGCAAGGAGCAAAACATGGCAACTGGCACCGTTAAGTGGTTCAACGCTGACAAGGGCTTCGGCTTCATCACCCAGGACGGCGGAGAGCCCGACGTCTTCGCCCACTTCTCCGCGATCGCGTCCAGCGGCTTCCGCACCCTGGAAGAGAACCAGCGGGTCGAGTTCGACGTCGAGCAGGGGCAGAAGGGCCTGCAGGCCGCCAACATCCGGGTAATCTGACGTTGTCCCCGTCCCTTGGGACGCGGCCGAAGCCGTCGACGTCCCGGGGCGGGCAGTCACCCTCGGACATCCTTCAACGTCAACTTTTCGACGATGCCGCAGACGCGGGCCCGGCCGGACCGGATCAGCTCCGCCTGACCTGGGTGCCGCTCGCCAGGGAGATCCGGCTGTTCCTCGCCGAGGATCCGACCCTGCTGTGGGCACGCCTCGAAGCAGCAGCGGGCCAGCGCCTGCCACCACCGTTCTGGGCCTCGGCCTGGGCTGGTGGCCAGGCGCTGGCCCGCTATCTGCTCGACAACCCGGACGTCGTCGCGGGTCGGCGGGTGCTCGATTTCGCGTCCGGGTCCGGTCTGGTCGCCATCGCGGCGGCCATGGCCGGTGCCGCGACCGTCACCGCCAACGACATCGATCCGTACGCGACAACGGCGATCTCACTCAACGCGGTGGTCAACGCCGTCGAGCTCACCAGCACGGTCGACGACCTGCTCGAGTCGGCCGTGACGGATGTGGACCTGGTGCTTGCCGGGGATGCGCTCTACAACCCCAAGTTGGCGCAGCGGGTGCTGCCGTTCCTCAGCCGGCTCGCCGACCAGGGCGTGCAGGTGCTGGTCGGCGACCCGGGCCGTGGGCACTGCTCACTCGACCGGCTCGAACCGGTCGCCAGCTACCACCGGACGAAACTCGGCACCGCCGAGGATTCGTTGATCGACTGCACCCAGGTACTGACCCTCCTGCCGCAGCGCTGAGCTGAAGTCAGCGTATGAGCGCGGAAGCCGTCGGCCGGCAGATGCCTACGGTGATCACGCTCGACGACCTCACCACGATGATGGCCGAGGACGAGCACCATCGGTACGAGATCAGCCCCGAGGCAGTGCTGTCGGTCGATCCACCGGCCGGGTACATGCAGGCGATCATCGCCACCCGGCTCACCGGATTGTCACCGATGTCCTGCTGGTAGTGGAGATCATCTCGCCGGGATCCGAGGCCACCGACACCGCCGCATGACCCGGCCGAGCACGACCTCCACTGAGGGTACGGGGCCGCCGAGTGGTCCCGGCACGCCGGACGGCGCAACCGGGACCACGGCCAGCGGTCGCCGTACGGCTATCCGACCGCCACCGGCCCGTCGGAGCCGGGCAGCCGGGTCAGGCTGGGCGGCAACTGGGCCGCACCGGCGGAGCGGCTCGCCGACGCGTCGGCCGGGCAGAGCGCGGTCAGCAGGAGCGTCTGCCAGGCGATGTCGACCGGATGCGCGTCCGGGAACCCCACGTCGTAGTGACTGAAATTGATGCCGGTGGAGACCTGACGTGCGCCGTCCCGGCTGTGCAGCGAGATCGTCAGGTGGCCGAGCACCGCGCCGTCGTGCCCCCAGAACTCGCCGCACGGCATCGGCGCTGAGTAGATGCCGAGCCCGTAGCCGCCGAACTGAGGTGCGGACGGGTCGAACGGCACCGTGGTGAGCATCTCGTCCAGGGTGTCCGCGTCGAGCAGCTCGCCGCCGAGCAGCGCCCGGTAGAACGTGTTCAGGTCGGCGGTGGTGGCGATCATCTCGCCGGCGGTCCACGCCCAGCTCATGTTGAACTCGCCGAGGTCACGCACACCGTACGGCGCGAAGTAGGCACCACCGTGCGGGCCGCGGACCGTCGGGTCGACGCCGGGGAAGTAGGTACCGGTCAGCCGCAGCGGCCGCAGGATCCGCCGCTGCACCTCGGCGACGGGGTCGTTGCCGGTGACCGCCTCGATCAGCAGGCCGGCGAGGATGTAGTTGGTGTTGGAGTAGCTGAACGCGGCGCCGGGCGCGTTGGTCGGCGGCATCGCCAGGCCCGTCGCGGCCAGGTCCGCCGGCGGGTACGTGGTGACCTGCATCTGGCTGATGGCGGCATGCGAGGTGATCATGGCGTTGGTGTAGTTGCCGATACCACTGGTGTGGTTCAGCAGCATCCGTACCGTGACCTGCTCGCCCACCTCACCGGGCACCGTCTCGGGCAGCCACTGCCCGATCGGGTCGTCGAGCCCGAGCCGGCCTTCGTCGACGAGCTGGAGCACCGTGGTGGCGACGAACGTCTTGGTGATGCTGCCGATCCGATGCCGCATCGACGGCTGCATCGGGCGAGGTTTGGTGGCGTACGCGTGGCCGGCGGCCGCCTGCCACGCGTGCCGGCCGTCGCGGACGGCGGCCAGGACGCCGGGTACGCCGGCTTCCGGCACGTCGTCGAGTACGGCCTGCAGCTCGGCGCGGTCGATGGCGTCGCCGGGCGAGCCACCCGACGTGGACCCACCGGCGGACGGACCGGTGGACGGGCTGGGTCGTGCGGCGGCGGACGCCGGCACGACGGCGATCGCCGCCACCAACGTCACGCTGGTGGCGGCGACCCGCAGTGTCCTAAAAATACTAGACATATTTACATGTTGAGCGCCCGGCGGCGGTAACGCATCGTGCTCAGGTGCGAGAGCTGACTCCCGCTGGCGGACGACCCAGCCTCCTGCCCGCCGGCGGCGGTCACTCTGGAGCGGAGACGGTCACCGTTGCCCGTCGCCGTACGGCCAGCAGCAGCACGACGCCGAGCGCCACCGTGACGGTGCCGACGCCGACGACCGTGCCGACCGGCGCGCCGGTGATCGGCAGCTCGTCGCCACTGCCGGCCCCGCCGCCGCCCGGTTCACCGTCCGGGTCGTCGCCGGCACCGGTGAAGACGATCGGGACGGTGTTGTTCGACGGGTCGGACTCGGTCGACGGCCCGACACTCTCGGCGACGATCGTTCCGTCCGTACCCGGCGTCGATTTGATCTTGAGTTGGAGGGTGTGGGTGATCCGCCCGCCGCCGGACGCGGTGGCCGGGAACAGACTCTCGAAGTTGCACCGCAGCGCCGCCGACTCTGGCAGTCGCGTCCCCGGCTCGCCCTCGGTGTAGCACCAGTCGGACGGCAGCAGGACGGTGCCCGACGGCGCGGTGACGGTCACGCCCGGTCCGCCGCCGTCGGACGGCCCGTTGTTGACCACGGTGAAGGTCAGGTCGACGGTCTCGCCCGGCTCGCCGGTCACCGGCTCGGCCGTCACCGCGATGTCGAACGTGTTCGGCTTGGTGTGTACGGCGAAGTAGTCGACGTTGTCCTCGGTGTCGATCTCCTCGAGGAGCGACGCCGCCGAACGGGCCGCCGACGCCTGAGCCTTCGCCAGCGCCTCGTTGATCGACTTCCCGCTGGTCGCCGACGCCCGCGCCTGTGCCGGGTCGCCACTGCCGAGCCGCGCCTCGAACGACCCGCTCGTCTCACCCGGACCGGCCAGGTTGTTGCCGAAGTACAGGTCGAACAGCGACTCGCCCTGCTCGTCGACCAGGAACAGGATCTCCCCCGGCACCAGCGGAACGGTCAGCGCACAGGTGACCCGGCTCGGGCCGTACGCGTACCCCTCCACCTGCTGGTCGTTCGGCCAGTAGGAGACGTAGTCACAGTCGGTGTACTGGTCGACGAAGCCGACTCCGGTCGGCAGGTCCAGCCCGATCGTGTAGCTGTCGGCGGTGCTGTCACCCTCGTTGAGCACCGCGGCGGCCAGCGGGGCGGTGTCCCCCGGCCCGACCGGATCAGCCGCCGTGTTGATGTCGTCGACCACGGCGACCAGATCAGGGCCGGAGGCCAGTACGGTCACCGGGAAGGACTCGGTGTTGTTGGCCGGGTTGGCGTCCTGCTCGGCCGAGCTGATGGTGACGGTCATGGTGCCGGCGTCACCCGGCGTGGCACCGGCCCGGCTGACCAGCCGCACCGGGTGGATGTGGTCGGTCGCTCCGGCGGCGAGGGCACCGTACGCGCAACTGACCACCCGATCGGCGACCTCGCAGCCGGGGTGGTGGCCCGCAGCCAGCTGCACCGCGTCGTCGACGCCGGTGGCGTCGACGACGATGGTCACCTCGCTCGCCGGCGCGTCGCCGTAGTTGTAGACGTACATGCCGAGGGTGACGCCGGAGTTGTCCACCTCGGCGACCGGCTCCCGGTCGAACGAGACGAACAGGTCCGGCCCCGGGCTCTGGGCCGCAGCCGGAGCGGCCGCAGCCGGTGTGGCCGCAGCCGGTGTGGCCGCAGCCGGTGTGGCCGCAGCGACGACGAGGGCACCGGCGAGCAGGGTGCCCGCTCCGAGCCGGCACCAGCCGGCTACGTTGCGCATCATGATTCTCCTGTGGACGGGTAGGCACCGGACCTTATCGACAGTCCACGAGGTCTGCCACCCATTTGGCTCACGGGGATCAGGATGCGTCCGAGATTTCACCTGCTCTTCGAGTTCATCCGCAGCTGCTCGAAGTCGGTGGTCAACGCGAACGGGTCGGCCACCCGTACCGGCTCCCGGCGGTGCATCTCGACAGCCAACTCCCGGCCGGCCCGGGCGATCCGCTCACGCAGCACCCCGGCCTGGCCACCGCCGTCTCCGGTGCTGTCGCCGGCCCGGTCGCCCGTCTTGTCGCCGGCCCAGTCCTCGGGGCCGGCGAAGACGGCGGTCGGCAGCACCACCGCACGCAGGTAGGCGAACATCGGCCGCAGCGCGTGCTCCAAGGTGAGCGAGTGCCGGGCGGTGCCGCCGGTGGCACCGACGAGCACCGGCTTGTCGAGCAGCGCGCCCTCCGGCAGCACATCGAAGAAGGCCTTGAACAGCCCGCTGTACGCGGCGTTGAACACCGGGCTGACCGCGATCAGCCCGTCGGAAGCGGCCACCGCGTCCAACACCTGTTTCAGCGCCGGTGCCGGGAAACCGGTCAGCGTGTTGTCGACCACCTCGTGGGCGTGGTCGCGTACCTCGATCACCGTGGTCTCCAGCTGCCCGCCGAGGCCGGCCAGCTCGTCGTGTACCGCCGCGGCGAGCTGGTCGGCGAGCAGCCGGCTGGTCGACGGTTGCCGTACGCCGGCGGTGACGACCGCCAGCCGACGGCGGTCGGTGCTCGTGGTCATCGCCGTCACACCGCAGCCGGCGCATCGGCCGCATCGGCGGCGCTGTCGACGCTGTCGGCCGTACTGCCGTCGGTCGCCGCGCCGTCGGTCGTACTGCTGTCGGTCGCCGCGCTGGCCGCCGCCTCGACCAGGGATGCGTGGGTGGGGGCGTCCGGCACGTGCGTCGGCCGGCCGATGGCGAACTCGCGCCGCAGCACCGGCACGACCTCCTCACCGAGCATGTCGAGCTGCTCGAGCACCGTCTTCAGTGGCAGCCCGGCGTGGTCGAGCAGGAACAGCTGCCGCTGGTAGTCGCCGACGTACTCGCGGAAGGTCAGCGTGCGGTCGATGACCTGCTGCGGGCTGCCCACGGTGAGCGGCGTCTGCGAGCTGAAGTCCTCCAACGACGGACCGTGCCCGTACACCGGGGCGTTGTCGAAGTACGGCCGGAACTCACGCACCGCGTCCTGCGAGTTGCGCCGCATGAACACCTGCCCGCCGAGGCCGACGATCGCCTGGTCGGCGGTGCCGTGACCGTAGTGGGCGAACCGTTCGCGGTAGAGGCCGACCATCCGCTGGGTGTGCTCCTTGGGCCAGAAGATGTGGTTGGCGAAGAAGCCGTCGCCGTAGTAGGCGGCCTGCTCGGCGACCTCCGGGCTGCGGATCGAGCCGTGCCAGACGAACGGCGGTACGCCGTCGAGCGGGCGCGGCGTCGAGGTGAACCCTTGCAGCGGGGTACGGAACTTGCCCTGCCAGTTGACGACGTCCTCGCGCCACAGCCGGCGCAGCAGGTCGTAGTTCTCGATGGTCAGCGGGATGCCGTTGCGGATGTCCTGGCCGAACCACGGGTATACCGGGCCGGTGTTGCCGCGCCCCATCATCAGGTCGACCCGGCCGTCGGCCAGGTGCTGCAGCATCGCGTAGTCCTCGGCGATCTTCACCGGGTCGTTGGTGGTGATCAGGGTGGTGGCGGTGGACAGCAGCAGCCGCTCGGTCTTCGCCGCGACGTAGCCGAGCATCGTAGTCGGCGACGACGGCACGAACGGCGGGTTGTGGTGCTCGCCGCTGGCGAAGACGTCCAGGCCGACCTCTTCGGCCTTGAGCGCGATGGCGACCATGGCCTTGATCCGCTCGTGCTCGGTCGGCTCCCGGCCGGTGGTCGGGTCGACCGTCACGTCACCGACGGTGAAGACGCCGAACTGCATGGTCTGCTCCTCTTCAGCGGCGAGGGCCGCTCGGGTTCCCTCGAACTACCCGACCAAACATAGTTGCTGCGTCAACTATTCCGCGAATGCGGCTGAGCGCCGCTGCGTCGGTCGGCTGCTCCGCCACGCCGCTACTACCCGAACGCGGCGTCGACCAGCCGGGCCTCCAGCGCCCGCAGGAACGCTTCGATCGCGTCCAGCGAGAAGTAGGTGGTGTCGGCGGTGAGAGCCAGACCGAGCCCGGCCGGTTGGTCGACGATCTCGATCCGCATCCGCCAGGTGAACCGCTCGAACCGCTCCGCGAGGGCGAACGTGGTGCGGGCCGCCGCAGCACGGACCACCCGTTCGTCGACCTCCCGCCCGAGCAGGTCGCTGTCGGTCGAAAGTCGGATGTCGTTGAAGTAGCAGTGCGGGCTCACCCCGGTCGCGTACGGCAGGCCGACCGCGCTGAACGCGTCACTCAGCTCCTGCGGGTCGTAGTACGCGTGCCGATAGCCGTCCATCGCCGCCTGCCAGACCCGGGGCAGCAACTGCGCCATCGCCTCGGCACCGGTCAGGTCGACCGGCACCAGAGCCAGTTGGTTGAGTTTGGCGATCGCCGCCGGGTAGCCGTCCAACACCCGGTTGTTGACCATGGTGTGCATCCCGACCACGTCGTTGCCGGACCATTCGCCGACCGTCGCCGCAGCCGCCGCCAGCAGCACAGTGGAACTCGTCGCCGCGTACCGCCCGGCGATCAGCGGTACCGCCGTGTCCGCCGCCGCCGAGACCAGCAGGCCGCGCCGGAACCGGGGGGTGAGCGGGTCGCGCATCGGCAGCCGGGTGTCGCGCGACAGTCGGCGGGTGGCCTCGACCCAGTACGCCGCCGCCCGCGCCGAACGACGCCGGTGCCGCTCCACCTGCTCCAACTCGGCGATGTCGGCCGACTGCAACCCCGCCGGTGTGTCGATACCACCCCTGGCCAGCAGCAACCGCAGATCCCGCAGCACCAACTCAGCCGCCCGGAAGTCGACCGTGGTGTGGCTGAAGACCACCACCACCTGGTACGCCGAACCGTCCCGGGTCACCACCGCGAACCGCTGCGGCCAGTCCTTGTCGTGCGCGAACGGCTCGGCCGCCAACCGGTCGGCGACCAGCCGGGCGGTGCCGGCCGGGTCCCCGGACTCGTCCGGCACCAGCAGCACCGGCACCTCCCCGGCGTCCGCGACCAACTGCGCCGGGGAGTCGTCGGCCAACTCCAACCGGGTACGCAGCGAGGCGTGCCGGGCCATCAGCGCGGAGATCGCGGGCAACACCCGCTCCGGATCGGCCTGCACCCGACGCGGTACGGCGACCCACCGTTTGAGAGTGAACATCACCTGACCGGCACCGTGTCGGCGGATCGCCAGCCACAGTGCCCGCTGGCCCCAGGTGATCGGCGCGGAACGCGCCGACGTCTCGGCGGCGAACCGCACCGTACGCCAGGTCTCTGCCGGCTGATCGACTACCACGTCGACAAGTATCAGTGCCCGGGGCCATCACCCGCGAGGCCCCAGTAAGCGCTTTCCCATGTCCGATCAGCCGATGATCAGCAGCCAGCCGGTAGTCTCCAGCAGGTGCCCCACCACGTGCGCACCCCCCGCCGAATCCGGCAACGCGTCCGGCTGCTCTTCGTCAACACACAGGAACGCGCCGCGTTGACCGCACTCGGCCTGACCTCGTATACACAGTGGATCGCCGAGGCCACCGGGCTGGACACCGACCAGATCGTCACCGTCGACGTCGCGGACGGCCAGCCACTGCCCGGCACCATCGACGCCGACGCGATCATCGGCGGCGGATCCGGGCACTCCGCGTACGAGTCGTTGCCGTGGATCGCCCGGGTCAAGGAGTTCTACCGCGCCGCCGCTCGGGCCGGCGTACCGGAGCTGCACATCTGCTGGTCACACCAGGCCCGCGCCGAATCGGTCGGCGGCCGGGCGGCGATCGGCGGCCACGGCCGACGGTTCGGCGTCGACACGGTACGGCTGACCCCCGCCGGCCGGCTCGACCCGATCTTCGCCGGGCTGCCCGACGAGTTCGACCTGTTCACCTCGCACGTAGACGTCGTCGACCAACTGCCGGCACAGTCTGCCGAAGGAGGGGCGGTCGTTGAATTGGCGTACAGCCGGGTCTATCGCAACGAGGCGTTGGCGATCGGGCCGACCGTACGGACCATCCAGGCCCACCCCGAGATCACCGCGACGATCGTCGCGGCGCTGGCCCGCAGCCGGCGCGGCGCCCTGGTCCGCGAAGGCCGGATCGGCCCGGCCGACGCCGACCTCGACGGCCTGATCGCCGACCTGTACGCCCGTGAGGCGCAGATCGTCGCCACCTCGCGCCGGCTGGTCCGCAACTGGCTGCGACACCACGTCCGGCCAGGTGGTCGGGACGTCACCCCAGCCGAGAGTACGGCGACCCGTGGCGCTGCCGGCGCTGGTCCGAGTGCGACGATCGGCGGCGCTGACGTGCCCGCAGCGGTCGGCGCTGGTCTGCCTGCGACGGTCGGTGGTGGCGTCCTGTGACTATCGTCCTGCCGGCAGCGCGCAGCAGCGCCGAAGCCCGGCTCTACGTCGAGCTGCAGCCGTGCGACTGCGGCGAGGCACGCTTCGCGCCGCAGGTCGAGGTGGTCGCACTCGCCGACGGCGACCTCGCCACCCGCTATCACGGCACCTGCCCCAGCTGCGGAGCCGAGCGTGAGTTCCTGATGCGGCTGCCCGCCGAACCTGGCCCGGCCACCGGATCCTCGTACGGCGGCTTCTCGTACGGCGGACCGGAGCCGTCCCAGCTGATCGACCCGGGCCAGTGGCTCGCCGCCGCCGACCGGTACGCCGACCTGGTCCCCGCCGACTCGGCTGTGCTCGACCCGGCCCAGCTTCGGCGCGCGACGGCCGCCCTGTCCCGGGCTGTCGCCGCACTCGACGAGGTGCGCAAGTTCATCCCGGCCGACGCCGACCAGGTGCCGGTCGACGCCTTCACCAGCGACACCGGCCGCCGGCTGCACCGACGCGAACCGGACCGGTTCCGCCGCGACCGCCTCACCGCCCTCCGCGACACCTACGCGGGTCTACTGCATGGCGACGACACCAGCAATGATCGGGTCGATACGTGAACGAGTCGCTGAACGAGACGGCCGAGGCAGCCGTCGCCGACTAGCTTTCCGTGGTGGGAACGCGGCCGATGACGGTAAAGAACGTGACGGCGGCCAGGAACGGGCCGTTGGCCAGGCTGTCGAGCCAGGTCCGCGCGCTGGCCTCGTCGAGGGCCCCGGACTGCCACGCGTGCTGGGCCACTGCCGGCATCCGCAGCACGGCCTCCGCTTCGCGGTAGTCGCGGAACATGGCGACGGTGGCGTCCAGGGCGACGACCTCGAATCCGGCGTCAGCCAGGAGCCGGCCGAGTTGCCGCCCGATGTCGGCGTTACGCACCAGATCGCTGACGATGTAGCGGGTGTAGGCCCGGCTGGTCGCGGTGTCGACAGCGTCGATGGCGAGGGTGTCCCAGTCTGGTTCGGCCAATGCGACCAGACCGCCGGGGCGGACGACCCGTCGCAACTCGGCCAGTGCCTGCCGAGGGTCGGCAAGGTGCTGCAGCACCCGGTCGATGCGGGCGCGATCCACGCTGGCGTCGCCGAACGGCAGGGCGTGGGCATCGCCAGCGCGGACGGAGACCTGTGGGTGGGCTGCAGACCGGCGCTGGGCCTGTTCCAGCATTTCGGGGTCGTGATCAACGCCGATGACGGCTCCGTCGCTGCCCACTGCCACGGCCATCGCCGGCAGGTCGGTGCCGGGTCCACATCCGACGTCGAGCACGGTGAGGCCTGGGCGCAGGTCCAACGCCGTCAACAGTCGCTGCTTGTACTCGCGTCCAGGATCGCTGGTGGCCGCCTGGTCGAGGTAGGCGATCTGGTCGGCAGCGCGCAGCGTGCTGGCAGGCGGAGGCATAGGGGAAGGAAACCACAGAATCGGCGACCCATGGGTACCGGTGAGGGTGCGGAACGCCGTCGAGTGGAGGGCTCAGATACCTCACCATCGCGGGATGAGGTATCTGAGCCCTCCACTCGACCGACAATCCCGGTCGCCCCTGCCTGACCAGTGGGCTCCCAAACGGCCAGGCCTCGAAGCGATGATGCGCGCGCCCGAGACGCCAGGATCGGATAGACGACACCGAACTGTTCGACCACTACGCTAAGCACTAGCCTGCTCGCCGACGGTGCTGGCCGCTCGCCATGCCTCGAAGGAAGATCGCGGTGAAGCTGACCAAGCTCTACAAGGATCCCGGGTCGGGTGGCAACGGTTGCCCGACGGTCTACCTCGCGGAAAGCGGCGAGCTGGTCATCCAGGGCCACCT